>JBJTGN010000312.1:0-1505 GCA_046093905.1 Actinomycetota bacterium | reverse complement strand
ATGGGTTCGCGCTCTGCATGAGGAAGGTCCAGACGTCGTCATTGGACCAGTTCTCGATCGGCGAGTACACCAAGCAGTTCGGGAGTGACTCGTTCGGACTTAGGAGATCGCGGGATCGTTTCGCCTCGAGGGTTGTCATGCGGTGTGAGCGTCCGCTGCTCTCGGCCTTGCGGGTGCCAAGCACCAAAATTGCTTCTCCGTGCGAGCGGACCATGCCACGAATGAAAGAGTTCGACGGCTTGATCTTGAGCCGCTCGGTGCACCACCTGAACTTTGGCCGTGGTGCAGGGTAGCCTCGGCCGATCAGATTGACCCAGAAAGTATCCGTCACAGCCGGCGTTAGGCGATGCGGACTGATAGGCAAATCCTGTTTATCGGCCTCGGTGCCAAGCACTTCGAGTGAATGGGTAACCCAAGCCGCGACGACTGGGTTTTCCACAAGTGTGTCGGTGCTGATGACGTGAACCGACTTGGTGCGGTGCTCTTTGGGTAGCCGAGTCAGCGCCATCCAGACCAGCTGAAGTACCGCTGTCGAATCTTTGCCACCGGAGTAACCGACGACCCATGGCACTGAATCGGCCAGGTAGAGCTGTTGTGTTTGTTCGACTATCGAGTCGACTGTTGCGCTATACCCGAGATCGTCGAAGGCCGACCGATTTCGAGGGGTGATGGGCAGTTCGCGCTTCACTGTTCGCTCCTGTTGAATCCGTCTTCGGCGTTTTGCTCATCGGGGGGCAGGGGGAGACCCATCACGGTTCTGATGTAGCCGGAGGTGAGAAGCACATTGGCTGCGCCCTTGCTGACGCGGCCGCCGACCGTTGCGCGGCCTTCCCAAGTAGCTGCGTTTGAGCGGTGCCAGTCGATGTCCCGGAGCTTCCGAAGGTTCTTCTCCCAGACCTTCGGATCGTCGCTCTGACGCAGTAGACCGTTGCCGATTTTCCCGATTGACTGCAGGACTATGCCGTGGCTGTGGATGAAGTCCTGACGGATCTCACCGGCCCCGATTTGACGGTTGCGTACTTGGTGCCATTCGGGAAACTGGTCAGCTACCACTTGCCAGAACTGAGTCGCCAGGTCAACGCGCTTCTCGAGGGAACCCGGCTCAATTCCCTCTAGCAGAGCTTTGTTCGCGCTGTAGAGGGCCGACAGGGTGAAGAGCTTGCGAGACCGGGTCGAGAGGTTGCTGGTCTCCATTTCGGTGAGATCACTGAAGAAGGGGGACCGTCGCACGACGAGCTTGGCGATGGTCGACACTTCGTCTCGGTGATCGTAGAGAACGCCGATGGACTTGGAGGGCCGGATCGCATGCCGGTTCAAGTCGGCGAACATTTGCTGGCAACGATTCAAGCCCACGTCGAGGAACAGGACGATGGCGATGCTTTCGTCGCCAAGGTCCGGATTCTCGGCGAGGGCGTGTTGGATGGCCGCCCGGCGGTGTTGCCCATCGTTGATGACGAAGCGAGCCGACATTGGGATGGTCAAGGTGCCGACCCGCTCCTCGGGCC
>JBJTGN010000311.1:0-1163 GCA_046093905.1 Actinomycetota bacterium | reverse complement strand
CCGCAGCGACCGGACCTGATCTACCAGTTCCTGCCGATTCGGTGGGCCACGATCGGTCGAACCGGGGTCGAACTGTCGGACCTGGTTTACGACTCCGACCACCTCGACGACTACCGGCTCGTGCCCGACGGATTCTTCGGTGTGCCGGGCCAGGCTGCGCCGTTCTTCGTTGACCCGCATGACCTTTCACGAATCTGGTTCAGCGATCCCCGGACCAAGCGTGTGGTCCCAATTCCCTGGCGGGGCGCGAACCGCATCGACGCGCCGATGACCGAGGCAATCGTCGACGCGGCCCGCAAGCGCATCCGTGAGCGCGGCGGCAATTCGGTGCTGAACCGCGGATCCGCGACTCGGCAAATCCTTGATGAACTGGTCCAGCTCACCCAACCTTCGAGGAGCCGGAAAGGCCGAGCCATGCTGGCTGCTGCCGCGCGGCGGTGCGAGCAATCACAGGAAGACCACGCTGAAGCGCAGGCGGCGCAGGAAAAGCTTGCCGAGCAACGCCCGACGCCGCAGCACGAAACCAAAGTTATTGGGATCGATCGCCTTCGACGCGCTTGGCCCAACCTTCAGGACGAGGACTAACGAGATATGGACTCACAGATCTGGCATGACTACTGTGTCGCTGCGCCCCCACAGCCCCCGCCGGTCCTCACGGTGAAGCAGTGGGCCGCCCTCACCGATGACGACTACAAGCTCCAGATCGAGAGACTGGAGCAGTGGCTGGGGTACGTATACATCGACACCCCTGAATTGACTGCCATCACCGACACGATGACGCGGACGGTCAGGGCGAACGCCTACTCGCCCCCAGGCGCCAAGAACATCGTTGCCGTCAGCGGGAGAAATCTCGCCGGGAAGAGCACCCTGGCCAAGCGTTGGGCGCGGAGCATCTACCGGGAGTTGATCACGGACAGCCCTCTGGACGACAGGGGCCGACCGGTCCGCCGGCCTGCTCACGGCTGGGAAGTCGACTTCTGCCCGGTGGTCTTCCTCAACATGGGGGCAGGGGCCAAGATGGCGGCGTTCGATCGCTTGCTTCTCTCGTTCTTTGGGCTACCGACAGACGGCGTCGTAGGTGAACTCACCGTGTCAGCGGTGAAGGCGATCCAACGACACCGAACAAAAGTGCTCTTGATCGATGATGCGCACTTCATCAAGAC
>JBJTGN010000310.1:0-1798 GCA_046093905.1 Actinomycetota bacterium | reverse complement strand
GGGAACAGCACTCGTCGTGTGCCATGGTGGAGTGATCGACACCGTTCTGCGACAAGCCTTGCGCTCACCGGGCACGGGGATCTTCGAGATCCACACGAAGAATACCTCGATCACCGAGCTCGAGGTCGTTCGACTTGGCCGCTGGAAGATCGTTCGCTACAACGATGCAGCTCATCTTGCGGGACTCCCTGAAATGACGAATCGTGCCGAGTTTCCCGAGCAGGTCGATGACGCATGACGTGATCATTGTCGGTGCGGGCTCGGCTGGATGTGTTCTTGCCGATCGCCTGTCACGCCGCGGCCGTTCGGTTCTGGTTCTCGAGGCTGGTCCGGAGCAGCCATCGGTTCAGCCTGCTGGAGGCGGAACCGAAAGTGAGATCGAAAATGCGCTCTCCAGTCCCTCGTTCTTCGATGCATTGGAGGTTCCAGATCGGACGTGGCCCCATCTCGTCGCAAGCCGAGTGAAGGGAGAAGCAGCACGGCCGTACTTGCGAGGGCGAGGTGTGGGTGGTTCATCCTCGATCAACGCCATGGTTGGACTCTGGGGAGAGGTCGACGACTACGACGCGTGGGAGCGAGATTTCGGCTGTGAAGGTTGGTCGTGGCGTGAGGTCGAGCCGTATTTTCGGCGGATCGACATCCCCCTGACAAAGGCTGAGACAGGACCAGAGTCGCGCCTTGGAACTTCTCTGGTCACCGCTGCTCGGAACATGGGCTGGCATCTGCATCGGGGTCCATATCCACTCGGTGCACTCGATCGGGACGTCGGACCGGCAATGCTCACCCGAGACGTTCGAGGTCGCCGCGTTTCAGCAGCCATTGCTTACCTCGGGCGAGCTCGACAGCGAGCACATGTCGACGTCAGGACGAACTGTCTCGTCGATCGCGTTGTCATGGACGGACGGCATTGCTCGGGAGTTCTCGTCGACGGTGTCCACATCCCTGCAACATCTGTCGTCCTTTCCGCTGGTGCACTTCACTCGCCGGCAATCCTGCTGCGCAGCGGAATCGACCGTGATGGCATCGGAGTTGGTCTCCAGGACCACCCGTCAGTGTCTTTCGGCATCGAATTGAATGAGTCATGTCCACCTGATGTACCTGGTGTCACGAGCCTTGCCCGATTTTCGTCAGGTGTCGTACCTGCAGACCTGCAGATCCTGCCGATCGATCATTCGGGAGCATCCGGGGGACATTTCGGATCGCTCGATGTCGCTCTGATGTTCGTGACTTCTCGTGGGCGAGTCGAACTGAGGTCGTCAGATCCGAGAATCGATCCGTTCGTCCATTTCGATCTACTCGATTCCGAAATCGATATCGAAAGGATGACGGTGGGCGTTCGTGAAGCGCTGGCACTGATGAACCGAAGGGAACTTTCGGAGTCGATTGCCAGAGTCTTCACCGATCGTGATGGAGGAGATCTGTCGACGTTGGACACTTCGGACAATGGACTCGCACAGTGGATGGTGTCGAATGTCGGCGCCTACGTGCATGCTTCGGGAACGTGCGCAATGGGACCTGTCAACAGCGACAGATCGGTGGTCGATGTGAACGGTCGCGTGATCGGCACCACGGGCTTGTTCGTCTGCGATGCATCCATCTTTCCGCAGCTCCCGCGAGCCAATACTCACTTGCCGGTGACGATGGTTGCCGAGATGATGTCTGACCGCATTGCCGAACTTCTCGACTGACGCGAACCTGGATCAGTCGGACAGTTTCGGGCCGCGCCGCCGGTGACGTCGGGGCGGGCCGGCAGACCCGCGAGAGGGGGGGTGGGGGCGGGTGCCCTGGCGGCGCCCAC
>JBJTGN010000309.1:0-3905 GCA_046093905.1 Actinomycetota bacterium | reverse complement strand
GACCACGATGTCTCTGCGGAAGTACCCGACGACAGCGGACAATGTCCCTGCGTGCAAGGCCACGTCGAATGCCTTCTTGATCGCCGGCTCATCGAAGTCGCGCCAATCGAACAGCCAGGGCACGATGAGCAAATGACCGCTCGAAGAGATCGGGAGGAATTCCGTCAGACCCTGGACGATTCCGAGGATCAATGCGTGGAGAAGTGACATGTTGTCAGGTGCCGCTGACGGTGACGTCGTGGATCACGAGCGATACGCCAGTCGCGCGCATGGGGAGCCACTCGAGGTCTCCCCCAACCTCGGCAATGTCGAGCAGCATCCTCTGCAAGGTCGAGGCGATCGTGAACTCACGAACAGGTTCGGCAACTTGTCCATTGCGGATGACGAGCCCAGCGGCACCTGTGCTGAAGTCACCCGACACCGGGTTCACTCCGGAGTGAAGTCCTTGCACCTGTTGAATCAAGAGTCCGTCGGGGATGTCAGCGATGATGTCGTGTTGAGCGCGTGAACCGGGAAGAATCTGAAGGGCGAGACACCCCGCACTCGGAACACTTCCGAATCCACCTCGGATGCCGTTTCCTGTCGTCGACACGCCCATTCGTCGCGCCGAATACGACGATTGCACGAAAGTCTTGAGCACACCCTGTTCGATCAGGGCATTTCGTCTGGCCGCCAACCCTTCACCATCGATGTCGGTCGCGGTGAAGGCAAGCGGATTCGTCGGATCGTCGACGAGAGTGAGCAACGGTGTCGCCACCTGCTCACCGATGCGCTGAGCGAACAGGCTTCGACCTTTGACCACGCTGTCACCGTTCAGGGTTCCGCCGATGATGCCGAGGAACTGTGCCGTGACATACGGGTCGAGGACCACAGTCACACGCCGTGTCGCAGGTTTGGTGGCTCCCAACAGTCGCGTGGCGCGCTCGACTGCCTCGAGCGCAGCCTTGTCGAGATCGAGAGCTTCGGCATCGCGCCCAACCGAAAATCCGAAGCCTGTCTGTGTTTCATCACCGTCATCGGCCATTGTTCCGACGCTGACGTAACAGCCGTTCTCCCGACCTGAAACCCGGATACCTGTGGTGGTCGCTACCGCAGCCTCAGAGAACGAATCCGAGTAATTCGAGTCGTCGACGCGAATACGCGAATCGCGTGCCAACGTCAATTTCTCCAATTCCTTGGCCAATTCGATCTTGCGGGCAGTGTCCAGCGCAGCGAGGGCATCGTTCCACAAGTTCTGAGGAACGACATCGACCCCATCGGGAGTGGCAAGACCTGCCCATTCATCGGGTTCGCCGTAGACGAGGTTGTCCCGAGCTTCTTCGAGAACCTCCGCGATTTCGCGAGGGTCGAGCGAGCCGCACGACGACGTACCCGTTCTTCCGTCACGGATGACTCGGATGCCGATGCCTTCGCTCTGAGCGGAAACGAAATGTTCGACCTCTCCCCCGTAGATCCGCACGTCCGTCGACAAGTCACGACCGACGTATGCTTCGACTTGCTCACCCGGCCGAGCCATGGCCACGACTCTCTCCGCGATCTCGAGGAGTTCATGACTGCGATCCCCAGGGGTCATGAAGCGGTGCCGCCGACAGTCAGAGCCTTGACACGCAGAGTCGGTTGGCCATCGCCGACAGGCACACCTTGACCATCCTTGCCACACGTTCCCGGGTTACCCATCGCGAAGTCGTTACCCAGACGATCGATGTCGCGCAGGACCTGAGGCCCATTGCCGATGAGATTCCCTTCGCGCAATGGCTCGGTGATCTCTCCGTTCTCGATGAGGTATGCCTCGGTCATTCCGAAGACGAAGTCTCCCGTTGCCGTGTTCACGCTGCCTCCGCCGAGATGAGCCACGTAGACACCCGACTGCGTATCGCGGATGATGTCTTCGGGATCTTCGCTGCCATTCAGAACGTATGTATTCGTCATCCGCACCATCGGCAGGTGCTGGTACGACTGTCGACGTCCGTTACCACTCGGCCGTCGACCTTCCTTGCGCGACCGGAGGTAGTCCCACATGTAGTCGGTCAACACACCGTTTTCGATCAAAACGTTGTACTGGGACGGGTGACCTTCATCATCGATTGCAATTGCACCCCACTCATGCGTCATCGTTCCATCGTCGACGAGAGTGACAAGTGGAGACGCAACCTGTTCGCCCACCTTGCCCTGGTACACGCTCGCCCCTTTGGCAACGAGGTCCGCTTCGAGTCCGTGTCCACACGCCTCGTGGAACAGCACTCCCCCGCTTCCGGCCTTGATCACGACGGGCATCGTTCCCGACGGCGCAGGACGTGCCTTCAATTTCGTGAGCGCGCGCTGGGCAGCGGTGCGCGCAACGTCTTCGACACTCACCTTGTCGAACAACTCGAAACCCATGGTGTGACCGAGCGAATCGAAGCCTGTCTGCATACCCGTGTCTCCGTTGGCGACTGCACTGACCCGAAGCAAGGATCGAACACGTTCGTCTTCGGCCAGGAGACCATCGCTGTTCGCAATGAGGATCTTCGAACGTCCGTCCGAATAGCCAGCGGAGACTTGAGCGATTGCCGCTCCCGCCGATCTCGCAGCATCGTCCACGCGACGCAACAAGTCGACCTTGGCAGTCTTCGCAATCGATGACGGGTCGATCTCGACCGGGCTCACGACCCGACGCGGCTGGGACTCGAGGGCGACAACGCGCACTCCGCCAGTGCCCTGGCTCGCCGCCTGAGCTGCCGCTCGCGCCGCGGCGAGAAGGCCGGCCTCGGACAGATCTGCGGTATGGGCAAAGCCCGTGGTCTCACCCTTGATCACTCGAATTCCCGCACCGCGGCTCCGCGACGTCGACATCTGTTCGATTCGCCCGTCGTCGAGGGCAACTCCCGTGCCTCGCCAATCGGAGGCGAAGACCTCTGCGAATTCGGCTCCAGTCTTGAGCGCTGCGGACAGAACACGTTCCAGGATGTCGCGGTCGATCACGCCCCAATCCTACAGAGGCCCATCAGGACGCTTGCCGAGTCGTGCTGGATACCACAACGAGTATCGGGTCACACTCCCAGGACCGATCATCAAGACCCGTCGTCGAGCCGTAGATTGTCGCCGTGGACAGTGGGGTGGGAAGCGGGGTTGACGATGTCGAGACCGCAGATCCGTCACGTGTGCGCGTGAGTGCTACCGAGAGTCCATCGGGTTCCATACGACGAGAGCACCGCACCCACTGGTGGAAAGAAGCCTTGATCATGGGCATCTTCTACGCGATCTATTCGTGGAGCCGAAACAAGTTCGGGTCGGCGCAACTCGCTGCCGACGGCGTCCCCGAACAGGCCTTCCACAATGCTGAACTCCTCATTCGCATGGAGCGAGCTGTCGGACTCTTCCACGAAGAATCCGTCCAGGACTGGTTCTTGCCCTATCGAGGTTTCGTCCAGTTCTGGAACACGTTCTATGGAACGGCTCACTTCGTCGTGACGCTGTCCGTCTTTTGGATTCTGTTCCACAAGCGCAAGAACGTCTTCCCCCAGTGGCGCAACACCCTTGCGATCACGACCGCGCTCGGGATCGTCGGGTTCTCACTGTTTCCAGTGATGCCGCCGCGTCTTCTCGATGCTCCTTGCCCGTCCCAAGAGGCAGGTAGTTACGGCGGGTTGTGCATCCAGAGCGACCTGCGCAATGCGGGGCCGGATGGGATCCGCAGCACAGAGGACGACAGGTCCTTCGGATTCGTGGACACGTTGCCCGAGTACGGAGCCGGTCTTTGGACCTTCGACTCCAAGGCGATGAAATCGATCTCGAATCAATACGCCGCAATGCCAAGCATGCACATCGGATGGAGCAGCTGGTGCGCTTTCGCGGTATGGCCACTCCTGAAGCGCCGATGGACCAAGGCTGCTGTTCTTCTCTATCAGGCGATGACGTTGTTCTGC
>JBJTGN010000308.1:0-6358 GCA_046093905.1 Actinomycetota bacterium | reverse complement strand
CAGCAAAGCTCGAGAGGTTCTGATGACGGTTGAGGAATTCGAGGCGTTGTAGTTCCAGGTGTCCGTCCACTCGGTGTACCGTGAAGCGAATTCAGCGGTGCACGTTCAAGGGGGAGCCGCATTCTCTGAGTGTGGTCAGTCGACAGGGGGAACAATGGACATGATCGAAGTCGCGAGTGGTTTGCGTTTTCCGGAAGGACCCATCGCCATGAACGATGGCAGCGTCGTGTTGGTGGAGATGTTCGGGCCACGGATCACACGAGTGAGACCCGATGGTTCCACCGAAACGGTGGCAGAGATCGAGGGTGGTCCAAATGGTGCGGCGATTGGACCTGATGGAGCGCTCTACCTGTGCAACAACGGAGGATGTTTCACCGAAGTGGACTTCGGCGGCTTGAGCCTTCCCGGTCCCTTCGATCCGAGTCGGTACATCGGAGGGCGAATTCAAAAGGTCGACCTGTCGTCGGGTCGCGTGACCGACCTCTATACGGAATGTGATGGTCGTCCATTGCGTGCGCCGAATGATCTTGTGTTCGATACGAACGGTGGCTTCTATTTCACCGACCATGGAATCCGCGACGTCGCAGCTCGCACGGCAGACCTCACTGGTATCTACTACGCGAAGGCAGACGGATCCGCGATTTCCGAAATTGCGTTCCCTGTCGAGGGGCCGAACGGAATTGGTCTTTCCCCGGACGGGTCGATTCTGTACTGGGCCGAGACGCACACGGGACGGGTGTTCAAACGTGTGATCGTCGAACCAGGAGTTCTTGCGCCGACTGCGCCTGGCGACACGAGTGTCGTCCTCAATGGCCTGCCGGGCATGCAGCTTCTCGACTCTCTTGCCGTCGACGGAAGCGGCAACGTCTGTGTCGCCACGTTGATCAACGGGGGAGTCTCAGTTATTGCCCCCGACGGACGTCTCCTCGAGCATGTTCCGACAGGGGACTTGTTGACGACGAACATCTGCTTCGCGGCTGATGGATCGGACACCGCCTATGTGACTTTGTCTGGGACCGGTCGATTGGTGAAGATGCCGTGGTCGCATGGAGGATTGCGCCTGGCCCACTCGGCGTGACGTCGGCGATTCCTCGATCGTCCACTTCTGTCGGCAGATAGCCTTCGGTGCGTGACCACGGCCAGACGTTTCTATGTCGAAACTCTGGGGTGTCCGAAGAATCAGGTCGACTCCGACAAGTTGATCGGCTCGCTCCTTGCCGATGGATTGACTCCTGTCGAGTCACCCGAGGAAGCAGACCTCGTCGTGGTCAATACATGTGCGTTCATCGATGAAGCAAGGCGGGAATCGATCGACACGATTCTCGCTCTCGACGAACGTCGAACGACGGGATCATCACTCGTCGTTACAGGATGTATGGCTGAGCGTTATGGCGACGAACTCGCCCGGGAACTTCCTGAGGTGGATCTCGTCGCTGGATTTGGTGTTCGCGTGAACGTCCTCGATTCGAAGCTCGACGTGGCTGGACAGCGAGGCCGCACCTTGATTCCCGTCACGGCCAAGCCGGTGCCAGAACTCGATCTCTTGAATCTTCCGAGGCCGCGCAGTGCGGTCCCGTGGGCCTATGTGAAGATTGCCGAAGGGTGCGACCGACAATGTGGCTTTTGTGCCATCCCGAGTTTTCGAGGACCTCAGCGCAGCAGGGATGTCGAATCGATCTTGCGTGAGGTGGACGACCTCGGTGTGCGAGAGGTCGTTCTCGTGGCGCAGGATCTTGCGAGTTACGGCAAGGATCGCCCGAACGAACTCGGAGCTGGGAGCATTGTCGCCTTGGTGAACCAGGTGGCACGAAGGGTCGATCGAACTCGACTTCTGTACTTGTACCCGAGCGACTTGTCCGATGCGCTCATCGATGCAATCTGTGCCACGGGAGTGCCCTACTTCGATCTGTCACTCCAACATGTGAGCAAGCCGCTCTTGCGTCGCATGCGGAGGTGGGGTGAGGGTCGACGATTTCTCGATCGCATCGACGCGATCCGCAGCCGGGAACCGGACGTAGCCTTTCGGAGCAATTTCATCGTCGGTTATCCGGGTGAGACCGAGGAAGATCACGACCAACTTCTCGATTTCATCGAACAGGCGCAGCTCGATTGGTGCGGGTTCTTCGCCTACTCGCCCGAAGACGGAACGTACGCAGTCGATCTCGATGGTCAGGTTCCGGACTCACTCGTTCGCGAACGCCTCGCCGAACTCGGCGAACTTCAGGATGCCATTACCGCGCGCCATCGTGACGAATTGATCGGACGCAGGATCGAAGTTCTCGTCGACTCACCCGGAGAGGGGCGGAGTCATCGAGAGGCTCCGGAGATCGATGGGATCGTCGAAATTCCGATGAGTCTCGAGGTCGGCACCTTGTGCGAGGTGACCGTCACATCTGCTGTCGGGCCAGACCTTCAGGCCGAGTAGGCGACACAACGTCCGAGAGGACGTCGGTTTTCGGCAGCTTCACACGTGTAGAACGTGATTCGCGAAGCGTTCTCGGGGACTCACTCGTGTTTATGGCAGGCTTGAAGGATGCCGGTCGACCCAAATGCCATTGCCACGTGGGCCAACGCCGTCACGGTCGGTCGAATCCTCGTTGCACCGTTGATGTTCCTGGTGATCCCCGATCAACCAGGAGGGTCTTGGCTTTCGATCGCCATCTGGACAGTGCTGTGCTCGAGCGACGGCGTCGATGGATATCTCGCCCGTCGCCATGGTGCGACACGTTCTGGGGCGTTTCTTGATCCTCTTGCGGACAAAGTGCTCGTGCTCGGCGCGATGTTCGCGCTCGTCAACAAAGACATCTTTTGGATCGTGCCTGTTCTGATCATTGCGATTCGTGAAATTGCGATCAGCATGTATCGCGTCGTCGCTGGAGCGAATGGCATCAGCATGCCGGCGAGCAAGATCGCGAAATGGAAGACGTTTGCTCAGCAGTTGAGCGTCGGTTTTGCACTCATTCCGTTCACCGCCGAAGACGCAACGTGGGTGTGGTTGTGGCTGTTGTGGATCTCGGTCGTGCTGACAGCCGTGAGTGGCATCCAATACGTTTGGGAGGCGCAGAGACAACGGCACCGAAGCAAGGAGAGCTGAGTGCGCTGTGCAGTCGTTGCAGTCGGCACCGAGTTGCTGCTCGGCCAGATCACCGACACGAACTCGGCATGGATCGGTGAACGACTTGCCGCCAATGGAATCGACTCCTTGGTCCAGGTCAAAGTCGGAGACAATCTCACGCGCATTGTCGACATCGTCGAACACGTCTTGCGTGAATCCGACGCTGTCATCATGTGCGGTGGACTCGGTCCCACCCACGACGACTTGACTCGGGAAGCCATCGCGCAAGTCATGGGCGTCGATCTCGTGCCCGATGAATCAGTCGCCGAAGTGATTCGCCAGATGTTCGCTGCCCGAAACCGTCCGATGCCCGAGAACAACCTCCGGCAAGCTCTCGTGCCGAGGGGAGCGACAGTCATTCCTCAGACTCGCGGAACGGCTCCAGGCTTGATCTGCCCGATCGGAGACAAAGTCGTCTACGCAGTCCCGGGTGTGCCCCACGAGATGCAGGACATGGTCGAGAGGGTCATCCTCGACGATCTGCGCGCTCGAAGCGGAGACCGCAGCGTGATCATGAGCAGGGTCATCCGCACCTGGGGCGAAAGTGAGAGCGGACTGAACGAACGCCTCCACGGGCTGATCGAAGAACTCGAACACATGGGGAACCCCACTCTCGCGTTCTTGGCCAGCGGTTGGGAGGGAATCAAGGTTCGTTTGACGGCGAAGGGTGACGGTGAGGGAAGCGTCAGAGCCCTTCTCGACACATGGCAGCAGAGAGTTCTCGACATTGTCGGCGACGTTGTTTTCGGATTCGACTCGGACAACATGGAGGTTGTCGTCCTGAGAGATCTAGCTCAGCGGGGCTTGACACTCGGTCTTGCGGAGTCGGTGACCGGTGGTCTCGTCTGCGGTCGCTTGACGTCGGTCCCTGGTTCGAGCGAGGTCGTGCGCGGAGGGGTCGTCTCGTACGCGAGCGAGGTGAAGTTCGATCTCCTCGATGTCGAACCCGGACCGGTGGTCTCCGAAGCGGCTGCCCGCCAGATGGCGCAGGGGGCCCTTCGAGTTCTGGGCTGTGACATCGCATTGTCTCTGACCGGGATAGCGGGACCGACCGAGCAGGACGACCAACCCGTTGGAACTCTGTGGGTGGCTGTTGCGGCACGAAACGGAATGGACGTGTCCAAGTCGTTTCGACTCCCCAGCGTCAGGGATCAGATGCGGCAGATGTCGGTGATCACAGCCCTCGACTTCCTCAGGCGACACATCGCCGTCTTGGCAGCCTCGATCGACTCGTCGACATGACCGGTCACTGCTGTCGGTGCCACTCAAATGAACCGCCACTAGCCTGAAATTGCTGCCCTCGTAGCTCAGCTGGACAGAGCAACGGCCTTCTAATCCGTAGCGCGCACGTTCGAATCGTGCCGAGGGCGCCCAGATGAAGCAGCACACCGAATCCCGGTGATTGACCTACACTTGAGCGACTGTCAGGGTGCCTTCGGTGCTCGATGCACCACGTGAGTGAGGAATCAGTGAAGTTCAAAAAGGGTGACACGGTGATCTATCCCCAGCACGGAGCGTGCAGGGTCGAGGCGATTCGCAAAGAGGACCCCCTGGCTACCGGAAAGAACCAGGACTATCTGGTTCTGAAGACGGTGATCGGCGACATGACCTTGCGTGTGCCCATGGCCAAGGTCGACGAGGTCGGAGTCAGACCTCCGGTGTCTCCGGACGAATTGGAGGACTTGGTTTCGGTCCTTGCCAAAGCCGATCCGCGCGTGCCGAGCAACTGGAGCCGCCGCTTCAAGAACCACCAGGAGAAAATGAATATTGGCGACGTCTACCAGGTCGCTGAAGTCGTCCGAAATCTTGCAGCCCGCAACCGCGATGCATCGTTGTCGGCAGCCGAGAGAACGATGTACGAACGTGCTCGTGTCAATCTCATCTCCGAAATCGCCCCAGCTCTGAAGGTGTCAACAGAGGATGCCGAGGCCTATCTCGATGACGCGCTCGCGCGTGGTGTCCTGAAACCGCCGAAGGCGGCGAAAGCAGCCCCGGTGAAGACGGCTTCGAAGGAGAACGCTGCACCCCCCGCTGCGAAGTCGGCGACCAAGAGCGCTCCTCCAGCAAAGGCGGAGCCCACCAGAAAGAGCTCGGCTGCGGCTCCAGCCAAGAAGGCCTCGGCCAAACAGGTGGCCAAGAAAGCGCCAGCCAAAGAGGTGGCAAAGAAGGCCAAGGCGAAAGCCGCAGCGAAAAAGCCTGCCAAGAAGTAGCACTGTGGTGCTCGACAGAAGTTCGGGCATTGATCAATCGGTAGGGTGCCGACCATGATCCCGAGGGAAGAGATCTCACGTAAAGATTTGCTCTCGCGTATTTCGGCGGGGGAGGTCGATTCAGTGATCATGGCCTTCCCCGATCGATACGGCCGACTCGTGGGCAAGCGAACCGCAGGGCAGTTCTTCGTCGAGCACGTCGCTGATCACGGCACGGAGAACTGTGACTATCTGCTGACGTGTGACCTGGACAACCAGCCTGTCTCCGGATTCGAGTATTCGAACTTCGACAGGGGATTTGGGGACCTGATTGCCAAGCCTGATTGGGGAACCGTGCGCATCGTGCCATGGGTTCCGGGGACTGCACTGATCATGTGTGATGTGTACACGCCCGACACCGACGAACTCGTTTCGGTCGCTCCTCGAACCATTCTCAAGAGACAAGTGGAAGCTGCCGAAGCTCTGGGCTTCACACCCATGGTTGGCAGTGAGATCGAATTCTTTCTCTACCGTGACTCGTACGAAGATGCTCGACGCAATCGCTATGTGGGATTGCGGACCCATTCGGATTGGTCGCAGGACTACAACATCGTGCAGACCACCCGCGACGAGTATGTCATTGCTGACATCCGACGCGGTTTGATTCAGGCAGGCGTTCCTGTCGAGTTCACCAAAGGTGAAGCGGGTGCAGGTCAACACGAGATCAATCTCTCGTATGCGTCACCGGTCGAAATGGCAGATCGCAACCACATCTACAAGTCGGCAACCAAGGAGATAGCTGCGTTACACGGTCGATCCGTGACCTTCATGGCAAAACCCTCGATGAGCGATGTCGGATCTTCTTGTCACGTCCATGTCAGTCTGTGGGACTCGACGGGGCGAACGTCGGTCTTCTCGGACCCGAATCGCCCGCACGAAATGAGCGAGATATTCGAAAAGTTCCTTGCGGGCATGTTGGCAACAGCGCGCGAGTTCTCGCTCTTGTGGGCCCCGACTGTCAACAGCTATCGGCGATTTCAACGCGGTTCTTGGG
>JBJTGN010000307.1:0-19266 GCA_046093905.1 Actinomycetota bacterium | reverse complement strand
CATCAATCTGTCGACACCGCCGGCGAGTTCGACGTATCGCTTTCCCGCCTCGACGGGTGGAAGCCGATACAGGTTGGACGGGTTTCCGTCGTACCAGCTGAGGTAGCGCTGATACACAGCCTTGGCGTTGTGTACGAGGTCTCCGTAGAAGCCGCGAGTGTGTTCCTGCGCGAGGAAATCGTCCGGGAGGTTCAAGTGCTCGGCGACTTCGAGAGCGTTCATCCCCTGATTGGCGAAACGCATCGTCTGATCGTGCATCCATCGGTACAGGTCGCGTTGCAGTTCCAGAAAAGTTCGGATGTCGTCTCGTCCCCAACGCGGCCAATTGTGGGACGTGAACAAGATGTCGGTGCGATCGATGAAGAGTTCGATGCTCTCGTCGATGTACTTCGACCAGCGCAGCGCGTTGCGAACGAGTGCACCGCGAATCGGGACCAAGTTGTGCATGGTGTGAGAACAGTTCTCTGCCATGCAGAGCCATGCATGGTCGGGAAAGAAGACGTTCATCTCCGCTGGAGCTTCCGTCTCGGGCGTCAGCTGGAAGATGATGCGCACTCCGTCGACGACGAGTTCCTCTCCGGTGTAGGTGATCTCGTACGTCGGAGCGATAAGCCCTGGGGGGCCGATCGGCACACCGTTGCCGAGACCCGAATCGACGTGACCTTTCGGTCCTGGAGGAAGAAGGGGGCCGAATTGGAACACTGCTCGTCGACTCATTGCTGGACCAGCGATGACATTCTCGCCGATCGTCTCGTGAAGGAATCCGACAGGAGCGATCACTTGACACCGACCAGCATCGAAATCTTCTTGAGTCGTGACACCGAGCACGCCTCCAAAGTGGTCGGCGTGCGAGTGGGTGTAGATCACTGCAGTCACCGGCAGATCTTCGAGGTGGGTGCGCACCAAGTCGTAGCCGGCACGCGCCGTGTGCTCCACGGTGAGGGGGTCGATCACCACCCAACCGTTCGTTCCTCGGATGAACGTGATGTTCGAGATGTCGTACCCGCGAACCTGCCACACGCCAGGAGACACTTCGAACAGCCCGTGGTGGGCGTTCAGTTGGGCATGACGCCACAGATGCGGGTTGACGGTGTCCGGGGCCTCGCCGGACAGGAAGTCGTAGCGCGAGATGTCCCACACTCGTCGTCCTTGAGGGTCGAGTATCCGCCCATCGGGAATCGACGCGACAAAGCCCCGACGCGCGCGATCGAAGTCGGCTGGATCGAGGTCAACGTTGATACTGGAATTGCGCTGGCGGGTGTGATCGGTTGCCACCTTCGGTGCTTTCCAGGTGTCGATCGTTTCGTTGTCGTCGCGCGCGTCTGCGGTCATTCCCGCAATGTAGTCCCTACGTGCTTGTCGACTTCAGGAGGTGGGTCAACGCCCAGTCTCGCGGACCATCACCCGATTGCATCACCGATTGAGGTCGGCGAGAAACCCCTTGATAGCGGCGTTGACCGGATCTGGGTGCGTGAGATTGGCTGCATGTGGGGCGCCCTCGACGGTCACGAGAGTGGCGGGTCCACCGAGACCATCTCGAAGCGCTTCGGCTTTCGAGACGGGGATGGCGACATCGTCGGTGCCGTGAATGATCAGAGAAGGGCATGTGATCTCACCGAGGCGCCCAGTGACATCGTCGCGATCCATCAAGCAGCGAAAAGCCCACGAGAATTGGTCGGTCTCGAGAGTTGCCCATTTTGTGAACCACTCCGGCCATTCGCCCGGTCCGAGGATGAGGCTGGCGATCACGTCCTGAACGGGTGCCGGCCCGTGAGTCGTCCAGACCTCGTGCATCTGACCGTACCCCTCGACCTTGTCGGCATCTTCCGTACCAGCTTGGGTGTCGATGAGGATCAGACCGCGCACGCGGTCGGGTGCTGTGAGAGCCACACGCAAGGAGATGAAGCCGCCCTGGGACATGCCTCCGACGAAAGCTGTGTCGATGCCCAAGTGATCCATCAGTGCGAGAACATCATTGGCGGAATCCCAATAGGAGAATTCACCTGTGGCGCGAGTTTGTCCGAAGCCACGCTCGTCCCAGGTGATGACACGGTGATACTTGCTCAACGCTTCGACCTGGGGGTCGAACATCGAGTGATCCATGAGGAAGCCATGGCTGAGGATGACAGCGGAGCCCTCACCGCCAGAGTCGGTGTAGAAGATGTCGGTTCCGTTGAGGTGTGCAGTCGCCATGGCGACAGAGTAGTTCAGTTTTCGAGCGACTCGAACCAGACCCTGGTCGATATCAGAACCCTGGGGAGGGTCTGTCAGGAGATGACTGGAATGCCACTCTTCATTCGTCGCCGGCCCCTGCTGGTGTTGCAGGGGCCGGCGACCGAGTTCAACGGTTTCGGGCGATGTAATCGGCGCGGAGCGAGTTCGCTCGAGTTGCCGCTTCCTTCAAGGTTTCGACGACGTCGGCTCCCTGGAGGACTGCAGCGATTGCACGAGCGGTCAAGGTGCGAATCTCACGCTGTGGGCCGAGAACAGCACCAACGTTCGCCGGATCATCGGCCGACTCGAGCAGCTGGTCGTATGCCACCTTGAATCGAGGATCCTCGACGTACCGAGCTGCAATCGGGTCGAGCTCGAGAGCGGTCGAACGCACGGGGATGTATCCCGTGGTTGCTGCCCACGTCGACTGGCTCTGCTCTTCGACGAGGAACGAGATGTAGTCCCACGCAGCTGCGGTTCGCACTGGGTCGTCCTGGTTCACGATCCACAACGATGCACCACCAACGATTGCACCAGGTGCATCCGCATCTCCCGGTGCCGGCATTGGACCGACTCCGATGTCTTCTACGGTGATCCCAGGAATGAGACCACCTTGGACAGTCGTGAGAACGGTTCCGAGGGCTGCCGATGTCGCAAGTGACATTGCTGCGGGCTTGTCCGGATCGGCCAACTTCAACAGGGCGTCCTGTCCACTCGCATTGTCACCGACGTTGTATGCGAGACCATCGGTCACGAGTGCCTGCAGTTCGGTGAGCAGATCGACTCCGGTCTGACCGTCGAAGAACACCTTTGTCGAAGGCGCTGTGCGGCCGTTGTCGTTGTCGGAGTAGAACTCGCCGAGCTTGGCGAACCACTGCTCGAGGAACCAGCCGCCACCACTGTCGGCGCCGGTGTCGAGGGAGAGCCCGAACGAGGCAACGCCACTATCGACGATCTTTTGTGAAAACTCTCGGACCTGAGCCATGTTCACAGGAGGAGTGTTCGGGTCGAGTCCGGCTTCGGCAAACATCTTTTTGTTGAAGTAAAGGACTGGATTGCTCACGTTGAAGGGCATCGACCACTGCACACCCTCGGTCACGTATTGCTTGAGAGCCTTCGGCAAGAAGTCCGATGTATCGAACTCGGCCGCACGAATACATGCTTCGAGCGGAACGTTCGAATCGGTGTCACGCAACACCTGAACCGCGTACTCGGGTGCTTGAACCACATCGGGGCGGCTTCCTTGACCGCTTTGGAGATACTTGTCGAGCGTCTGCTCGTAGCCACCCTGGTTCTCGAGGGAGACCTTGACCTTGGTCTGCGACGAGTTGTACTGGTCGGTCAATGTGGTGAGCGCATCCTCGAGATCACCATTCATGCCGTGCCAGAAGGTGATGTTCACCGTTCCAGTAGTCGAGTCGAGAGCTGTGACATCACAAGGCGGAAGACTCGACAAGTCGGCAGCGAGAGTCGTCTGCGGTCCCGAATCACCGGTCGGCGAGGTGGCTCCTCCGCCGATGATGGAGTCGCTGCTCCCTCCGCCGCCACAGGCAGCGAGCACCAAGGCTCCGACGAGAGAGGTTCCGATGAAGACTCGACGTCGGGGGGACGTTCGAGCAGATGTCTTGATTTGCATGTCAGCCTTTCACTGCGCCGGCCGTGAGCCCGCGCACTAGTTGTCGTTGGAAAACGATCAGCACGATCAGGATAGGGATCGCAGCGATGATGGTGCCCGCCATGATCAGATTCGGCTTGTCGAGATCCGACGATCTCAACAGGCGAAGGCCTGTTTGCACCGTATTCATACTGTCTTCGGTGGTGATCAGGGTCGGCCACAAGTACTGGTTCCAACTGGACAAGAACGAGAAGAGTCCGAGCGCACCCATCGTCGGACGCACGAGCGGAATGGCGACCTCTTTCAGGAATCCCCAATGTCCGAGTCCGTCCATTTGGGAAGCTTCTTTCAGATCCTTGGGAATCTGCATGAACACCTGACGTAGGAGAAACGTGCCGAAGGCAGTCGCCATGAATGGCACTGTCAAACCTTGGAAGGTGTTCAACCATCCAAGTGAATCGACGGTTCGTCGATTCACGACGAGGGTGACCTCGAGGGGAACGAGCATTGTCGCGAGGAAGATCGCGAACATCGTCTTGCGGAGTGGGAACTTCAGGAACGAGAACGCATAGGCCGAAACCACCGATGTCGCGAGTTGAACTGCAGTGACGATCACAGCGACAACTGTCGAATTGAGGAGGTAGCGCCCGAGGCGGCCTTCGGTCCAGGCATTGCCGAGCACGCTCAACGTGAATCCATCGGGGAGGAGCGGATTCTCGAGAACCTTGTTGCCGGGCTTCAACGCAGCGATGATCGTCGTGTACACGGGGAACAGAATCAAGACGGCGGTGAACGCCAGCAGGGTGTAACGAGATGCTGCTCGCCATCCGCGCGGCGGAGTATCAAGAGCCATAGTGCACCCTCTTTCCGAATCCGCGGAACTGAAGGGCAGAAAGACCGAGCAGGATCACGAACAACAGGACAGCAACGGCGGCTTGAAGTCCATCGTTGTTCTTGATGATCGAACTACTTCCATAGATCAGGTAGGTGACCGTGGTGGTGGAATCCTGAGGGACGGGTCCGCCGTTGGTCAAGAGATCCATTTCTCCGTAGGCCTGAAAAGCCCGAGAGGTCAGAACGACCATCGTGAACAACAGAGTTGGCGACAACAAGGGCAGTGTCACGTTGGTGAAGCGCATCCATCCAGACGCTCCGTCGACATAGGCGCTTTCGTGCATCTCACGCGGGATTCCTTGCAGACCAGCAGTGACCAGGATGAACGTGAATCCGAGATTCGCCCAGACCGATGAAATGCCAACTGACCACAGAGCGGTTCCCGGATCATTCAGTAGACCGGGTTCCTTGATCACGGGGAAGAGGGAGTTCAACCAGGACACGTTGGCCAAGACGCCCACCGATGGTTGCAACAAGAACAGCCACATCAGTGATGCGACGGCAACCGAGGTTGCGATGGTGCTCGAGAAGATCGTGCGGAAGAAACGCATTCCCCTGAGGTGCTTGTCGGCAAGAACTGCAAGACCAACTCCCAGCACCAATCCGAGTGGCACGGTGATGAGCGCGAATTTGAGTGTGACGACGAGTGCGTGCTGGAACTCGTTGCTCTTCAAAACGTCCGTGTACTGACCCCAGCCCACTGATCGACAGTCGCGACCCTGGAAGTTGCAGCGTTGCTGACCGAGCCAGACTGCACGGCCGAGGGGATACAGAACGAAGGTGACCAGGACGGCAAGCGATGGTCCGAGCATGACCAGTGCCAGTGGAACCTCATGCCACCGTCGTCGCTTCGCCGAGGTCTTTGTCGATGTCATCGCCGAAGTCGTCGTCGAACTCATCGTACGATCACCCGTCGATTCGCAGACCCGTCGCCGCATCGAATCGATGGCGATGCTCGGGATCGGCGACGAGACGAACGGCAGTTCCGCTGTTGGGAACCGGTGTTCCTGCTGGCAGTCTCACGATGGCGCGATATTCGTCATCGATGCGACAGACGATTTGAAGTTCGTGTCCGAGGTGCTCGACGAGTGTCACCGTTGCAGGAACCGAGTTCTCGGAGTTTGTGGCGAATGACGTGTGTTCGGGCCGGGCTCCCACCAAGTGAGTCCCAGTCTCGAGCGTCCCTGCGGGGAAAATGTTCATCGGTGGTGTGCCGATGAACTGGGCGACGAAGACGGTGGCAGGGTTTGCGTAGACGTCACTTGGTGTGCCCACTTGTTCGAGCATTCCGTCACGCATGACTGCGATGCGATTTCCCATGGTCATTGCCTCGACCTGATCAGGGGTGACGTAGACGAATGTTGCGTCGAGGCGATCGTGGAGAGCGACGAGTTCCGCTCGAGTCTCCGAGCGCAACTTGGCGTCGAGGTTCGACAGAGGCTCGTCCATACAAAAGACAGCGGGCCGGCGCACGATTGCGCGAGCGAGGGCTACTCGCTGACGCTGGCCTCCCGAGAGCGCTCCCGGGCGACGATCCATGAGTGAGGTCAGACCGAGGATCTCCGCTGCTTTGGCAGCTTCTTGGGCTCGCTCCGCTTTGTCCACTCCGCGAATCTTCAGAGGGAACTCGATGTTCGCTCGCACGGTCTTGTGCGGGTAGAGCGCATAGCTCTGGAAGACCATCGAGACGTCCCGGTCCTTGGGTTCGACCTCATTGACCATCGTGTCGCCGATCCATACTTCTCCGGCAGTCACATCTTCGAGTCCGGCGATTGTTCTCAACAGAGTCGATTTACCGCAACCCGAGGGGCCGAGGAGGATCATGAAGTCACGATCGGCGATGTCGAGAGAGACGTTGTCCACTGCTTTGACGTCACCGAAATGTTTGGATACACCGACGAGTCGGATCGCTGCCACGACGACACAGTAGGCGACCGGTCGCCCAACCCCATTGTCCGGTGCGAGTGGTTCGCCTGTTCGCCAGCGCGAATTCAGCTTTCGTTCACACGTCGACTGATGTGAGGTCCGGTCCGAGAACGATGGTCCCCGAGAAATGCTCAGCTGCGACACTCCGCCAATCGTCTTCGGCGCCTGGTTGCATCGCGGGAACGTAGTGGGTGAGAACGAGAGTCTTCACGCGATTGCGAGATGCTGTCTGGCCAGCCTGCGTGACAGTGCTGTGATAGTCGAGGATGTCGAGCAGGCGCTGGCCTTTGGGTAGCAGTGCAGCCAGCTGCGCAACCAGATCTTCACGGATCACCGTCTGCACGTAGACATCTGCATCACGACACAAGTCGTCGAGTCCGGGACAGGGAATCGTGTCGCCTGCAAGGGCAGCGACGCGGCCGTCGGCGACGATGCGATAACCGAGACTTGGTTCGACGGGTCGGTGGTCCGTGGCATGTGTGGTCACTGTGACGTTGCCGATCTCGAGTGTCTCACCGGGGCCGACCTCGGTGACGTCGACGGTGAGCGGGCCAGATGCCCGCAAGTCTTCGTGATGTCCCAAGCGGTACGACTGATCAGGTCCGAGCATCTGCAACATCGCGTCGACAACTGCTTTCGTGCCGATGGGCCCGACGACACGCAGCGGAATGCTGACAGGCATCATGATCCAGCGTGTGGTGACCAGATCGTTGAGATCGGTGATGTGGTCCGAGTGGAGGTGCGTGATCAACGCCGTTCCGACCATCCCTGGCAGGACACCAGCAGCCAGCAGTCGCATGACGGCACCGCGTCCGCAGTCGACGATGATGTTCTGATCGCCCGCTTGCACCAAGGTGCTCGGTCCCGCTCGATTGGGATCGGGAAGGGGACTGCCGGTGCCGAGAAGAGTGATCTTCATCTGCGCAGTCTTGCACAGAATTTGGCAGTCCTTACGACAGAAGTTTGTGGGGGCGATGCGCCGGTCAGGCGTCGGCCAACGCTTCGACGAGCGTGTTCCAGGCCAGAGTTGCGCACTTGATGCGAACGGGGAACTTCACCACACCTTGAAGCGCTTCGAGATCACCCATCTTCACCTCGGCAGAAGGTGAGTCTTCGGATTCCTCTTCGATCGACATCATCACCTTGAAACGATGAACCAATGCCTCGATTTCGTCGAGAGTCTTGCCTTTGATCGCCTGGCTCATCATCGAAGCCGAGCTCTGCGAGATGCTGCACCCCTGACCCGAGACCTTGACATCGCTCAGGACTCCGTTCTCGACGAGAGCGAACACCGTGATCTCGTCGCCGCACAACGGGTTGTGTCCTTCAGCCTTGTGGGCAGGTGGACACTCGAGTTCACCGCGATTGCGGGGCGTTCGGTAGTGATCAAGGATGATCTCTCTGTACAGGTCTTCCAAACCGGGCATGGCGGTCCTCTCCGATCAGATCCCGAAGATATCGCCGGTGCTGTGCAGGGCATCGGCAAGGGCGACGGCATCAGCCGCATCGTTGTAGAGATAGAAACTGGCGCGGATCGTGGCGTTCACGCCGAGAAGCTTCATCAGGGGTTTTGCACAATGATGCCCCGCTCGAACACAGACGTTCTGTTCGTCGAGGATCTGGCTGATGTCGTGGGGGTGCAGATCACGGAAAGCAAAGCTGAGGACGGCTCCACGGAATTCCACATCTCGAGGTCCGTGGATTCGAATGTCGCCGCCGAAGCGATCGTGGAGAAGGTCGAGGGCGTAGCGGGTGATCGCCATCTCGTGTCGACGGATCTCGTGCATTCCGATTGCGGAGAGATAGTCCACGGCAGCACCGAGACCGATGGCCTCGATGATCGGGGGAGTTCCTGCTTCGAACTTCGCAGGGAGTTCTGCACACGTGAAACCCTCGAGGGTGACCGTCGAGATCATGTTTCCGCCGCCGAGGAACGGGGGCATCGAGTCGAGTAGGGCCTCTCGACCCCAGAGCACGCCGATGCCGGTTGGTCCGACCATCTTGTGACTGCTGAATGCCGCGAAGTCGGCGTCCCACGCCTGAACATCAGTCACGTTGTGTGGAACCGACTGGCAGGCATCGACGATTGCCAACGCGCCAGCGCGATGCGCTGCCCGACACAACTCGGAGACGGGGTTGATGGTTCCGAGGACGTTGCTCATTGCAGTGAACGAGAAGACCTTGGCGCCGTCGAGGAGTGAGTCCAGGTTCGACAGGTCGAGCTCGCCGTCGGATGTGAGAGGAACCCAGCGCAGCGTGATGCCCTTCTCAGCGGCGAGCATGTGCCAGGGAACGATGTTGGCGTGGTGTTCCATGTGGGTGAGAACTACGACATCGCCACTCTTCAGGTTTGCTCTGCCCCAGGATTGAACGATCAGGTTGAGCGACTCGGTGGCATTCTTCGTGAAGATGATCTCATTCGCCGAGACCGCATTGATGAAACGAGCAACTTTCGATCGAGCCGACTCGAAGGCAACCGTTGCATCGGCGGCCAACTTGTAGGCGCTGCGATTGATCGGTCCATAGGACGTGCGCACGAAGTCGTCCATGGCGTCGATGACGGCATTCGGTTTCTGGGTGGAGTTGGCCGAGTCGAGATAGACAAGACGCTTGCCGTCGATCTGCCGGTTGATCACCGGAAAATCGGCCTTGATGGCCGACCAGTCGACATTCGAAGCAGTCACGATCGGAACGACTCGTATCCGGAGACTTCGAGAGTCTCGGCGATTTCCATTCCGCCACTGGCAACGATGCGCCCGTCGATCATCACATGGACGAAATCGGGAGCGAGTTCGTCGAGGAGACGTTGGTAGTGCGTGATGAGGACAACACCCATCGCCGGACGTTCCGAACGTACTTCTCTGATTCCCTTGGCAACGATGCGCAGTGCATCGATGTCGAGACCGGAATCGGTCTCGTCGAGGATGGCGATCTCCGGTTCGAGAATCGCCATCTGCATGATCTCATTTCGCTTCTTTTCGCCTCCGGAGAATCCCTCGTTCAGATACCGGTCGACGAAAGAGGAGTCCATGCCGAGTCGCTTCATCCAGTCCATCGTTGCAAGACGAAGTTCGAGAACGGACAGGTCGATTCCTTTGCGTGCGCTCAGCGCCTGACGCAGGAACTGAATGACGGAGACACCGGGGATCTCTTGCGGGTATTGGAACCCGAGGAACATGCCGGCTTTCGCTCGAACGTCCGTCGACCAGTCCGTGATGTCGTCACCGCGAAAAAGGATCGAGCCTTGTGTGACTTCGTATTCGGGTGATCCGAGCAGACAGCTTGCAAGGGTGCTCTTTCCCGAACCGTTGGGTCCCATGATTGCGTGCACTTCGCCTTCGCCGATGGTCAACTCGAGGCCCTTCAGAATGTCTGCGGGCACTGCGTCACCTTCATCGACGGCGGGACGAGCGTGAAGGTCGATGATCTGGAACAAGGGCGTGCTCACGTCTCGGAAGTCTATGCGCCCTCACAAATTTGCACTATTTCCGTAGGGGAAATTCTGAGTCGGATCGAGCGTCGACTCGACAAGGTTGTTCAGCCGGAGCGCAACGCCTTCCACAGTGCTCGATACGAAGGGTATTCGTAGCCAGGGTTGACGTATCCGGAGGCGACGAGCATGCGGTGGTAGGTCGGAAGATTGCGCATGGGCACACCTGCGTCGACGTGATGGGCGAGGTGCCATCCGATGTGGAACGGGACGAGGAAGAAACGAGCTGCCCAATGTTGAGTGACCGAGTGCGTTGCCACTCGACGGTCATTCGAAGCCATGAGACCGCCGTGTTCGGCAATCGACCGCAGACGATTGATGACGCGCCACACAGTGAGGTACGGGGCGAGCCAGAACAGCGGGTAGACCCACCAGATTCCGGCGAGGATGGAAACCGACACCATCACGAATTGGACGGCGAGAATCTTCATCAGCGTTCGGCGCACGACAGGAACTGGACTGCGCATTCCGGCGAGTTGATCGCGCAGAAGTCGAAAACCAGTTCGTCCCGTGGCGTCACGCACCAACTTGCGTCGGAAACTCGATGCATTGATCGGGTAATTCGCGTAGAGCGGAATGTCTGGTTCGTTGGGTCCGAACTCTTCGCGATGGTGTGCCATGTGGACCCGTCGATACGCGTCAGTGTTGGTGAACGACGGATATCCGATCAGCCAACGGCCAACGAAGTCGTTGATCGGCTTCTTCGAGAACAGCAAGCGGTGGGCTGCTTCGTGCATCAACGATGCGAACTGCGCATGAGCGCGCCCCATGAGAACGAAAACTGGAACCCACACGATCGGACCGAAACGCACAGCGACATACACGAGACCGAAAGTCTGCGCATACGTCGACACCACGGAAATTGCGTTGCGCACCGACGGAATTCGGCGCAGGTGTTCCCGAGTGGCGGGCTGTGGACGTCCGTCTGCATGAACGTCAGCGGTCTCGCGGCCGGGCGGGAGCACCTCGGGTCGAGGAACCATTCCCCCGAGTGACGGCGAGCCGACGAGCGTCATACGCGGAGTCTAAGCATCCACCCTCGTGCGAATCAGGTGGAGCGATCGGGACTGGTCGTCTCCTGATGATCTCGAAGGTCCTCTTTCCACGTCCGAAAGCGTGAGTGCAGATTCCCACTCGGTCCGATGCCCGAACCACCGCCATCTGCGGAGAGATCGAACGTGAACTGCACTGTGAGGTCTTCTCGATGTGCTGCCCAATATCGAGCTTCTGCTTCTGTGGCTGGGCCTGCGCGCCACAGCAGCCACTGACCGATTCGCCGCTTGAAGTGTGCTTGAGGAGTGTCGGGCAAGTCGTCGCCGAGGCGAAGCAACTCGATCGGCGCTTCGATCCAGGCGCGAGCAACGATGTTCCGGTCGCGGATCGGGGTCGCAGGAAGATCGTCGGTGTGGACGGGCGTGTCGTCCTCTGGGCGTTCGTCGTAACGCAGCGCGCGCGACGGGTCGCTCACCATCCGCGGTCGACCCATTCCTGCCGATGAGGCCGCTCCGATCCGATAGTGGTGTCGAGACCATGGCCGGGCAGCACGATCGTGTCAGAGGGAAAGACGAAGAGCAGGTTGTCGATGGAATCGATGATGGCGCCGAAATCCCCACCAGGAAACTTCGTTGCGCCAGGACCGCCCGGAAACAAGGTGTCCCCGGTGAACAGGAGAGGTGTGCCCTCGACATGGAACGAGATCGATCCGGGTGTGTGTCCCGGATTGTGAATCGACTTCAAACGAAGCCGACCGATCTCGACGACCTGGTCGTGGTCCAAGAAGGCGTCGTAACCGATATCGCCGAGCATCGGTGCATCGAGTTCCGTGACCGCAACGTGATAGCCAGCCTCGCGCAATGCAGGGATGGCCTGAATGTGATCGTGATGTCCGTGTGTCTCGAGGACTCTGCGCACTCCGAATGTTCGGCACAGTTCTAGCAACTTCTCGTGTTCATTTGCTGCGTCGATGAGAACTGCATCGCCGGTTTCTCGACAGCGAACGATGAAAACGTTGTTGTCGAAGGGTCCTACGACGATCTTGTGCACTTCGACTCGTGAGTCGCTCCAGTGGAGAGCGACCCCTGAGTTGTTGCCATTGCCGTGTGCGCTCATGATGCAGTCAGTCTCGCACTTTCACGGACGTGTCACGACGAGATCACATCGAAGCCGAGTGAGAGAGCGACAGGGATCTGGGCTGGGTCGAAAGTCATGAATCGGATCGGTCGCACGAGTCTTTCCGCAGCAGCAAGATGGATCGCGTGACCGACACGGATCGGTTGATCGCGGGCGATTGCGGCTGCACGACCGAGACAAGCCTGATCGACGGGAACGATTGCCAGTCGGTCCCAGAGAAGTCGAATCGCGTCTTCGATGTCGTCTTGGAGGACAGCTTCATCGGTGAGTCGAGGAACGAGTGCGAGGGCTTCGGCGAGCGCAAGGTTGCTTGCGCACCAGTGCTCGTCCTGGTCGAGGCTCGAGTGAACGATGGATCGATTCGGCCCTTCGATGACGCAGGCGACGATTGCGGACGTGTCGAAGAAGAGGGTCATCGAATCTCGTGGAGAAGTTTGTCGATACGGCTTCCCTGCCATACCGGAATGGGATCGGGCGGTCGATATGTGCCGGTTCGACGAGGTGCCACGACTTGTCCACCGGCAATCAGGTCGTCCATCCGCAGTTGTCCGATGGGGGTTTGGACGGGACCGAGTTGGGCGACGGATCTGCCAGCCACACTGATGATGACGTGCTCGCCGGAGCCGGCTCGGCGCACCAGTGCTGCCATGTCGGCGCGGAGGTCTCGGATGCCGATGGTTGCAGCAGCGATCGGAGCCTCGACGACTCGGTCAGCAGTCGCAGGCTGCGACGTCTTTCCCATGCAGCCAGGCTAACCCGGAGGACTCAAGACTGTGTACAGCTGTGTACACAATCCGATTTTCGAACGACCTCGGGTTCGGTTCAGAATTGGCGCATGAACTTTGCATTTTCAGAAGAACAAGAAGAACTCCGCAAGACACTTCGGGCATTCCTCGACGCGAAGAGCCCGGAGACGGCAGTTCGTGAACAGATGGAGACCGAGGCTGGATTCGACAAGGCCGTGTGGTCGCAGATGGGCGAGCAGATGGGCCTTCAGGGTCTGCACATCCCCGAGGAGTACGGCGGTTCCGGTTACGGCTACGTCGAACTCGGAGTGGTCCTCGAAGAGATGGGCCGTTCGCTTCTGTGCGCTCCGTACTTCGCCACCGTCGTTCTCGCAGCGAACACGCTGATCCACAGTGGTGACGAGGCCGCGAAGAAGAAGTACCTCCCGGGCATCGCTTCTGGTGAGACCGTTGCGACGTTGGCTTTCACCGAGCCATCGGGCAAGTGGGACGAGAGTGGCATCACGATGCAGGCATCCGGTTCGGGATCGTCGTTCACTCTGAGCGGCACCAAGATGTTCGTGCTCGACGGTCACACCGCAGACTTGATCATCGTTGCTGCCAAGACCGGTAAGGGCACGAGCCTGTTCGCAGTCGATGGCAAGGCAGCAGGTCTCACTCGCACGGCTCTGTCGACGATGGACCAGACCCGTAAGCAGGCCAAGCTCGAATTCAAGGACACGCCGGCCGAGTTGATCGGTGCAGAGGGTTCGGGTTGGAAGACTCTGTCGACCGTACTCGATCTTGCAGCCGTCGGTCTCGCCGCCGAGCAAGTGGGTGGCGCGCAGAAGGTTCTCGAAATGGCTGTCGAGTACGCGAAGGTGCGCGTCCAGTTCGGTCGACCGATCGGCTCGTTCCAGGCCATCAAGCACAAGTGCGCAGACATGCTGCTCGAGGTCGAGTCGGCGAAATCCGCTGCGTACTACGGCATGTGGTGCGCGAGTGAAATGAACGACGAACTCGCGTCGGTGGCTTCACTGGCCAAGGCGTACTGCTCCGAGGCGTACTTCCACGCCACGGCAGAGAACATTCAGATCCATGGTGGTATCGGCTTCACCTGGGAGCACCCGGCGCACCTCTACTTCAAGCGTGCGAAGTCCTCGGAGTTGCTGTTCGGTGACCCGACCTACCATCGTGAGCTTCTCGCTCAGCGCATCGGTATCTGAGAACTCCCCGTTCGAAGACGTTCACACTGCCGGCGGGTCGATGACTCGCCGGCAGAGTCGCGTTCGGAATCAGATTTCGTGCGAAGGAGTAGTCTGACCTCGTGATCTGGCTGTTCATCGTCGCTTCGGTGATCGGTGTCTTTCTCATCGCTGCCCTCACCATCGGCAGAGAGGCTCGTCGGCTCGACGCCCTCGCCCCACGGGCTGTCTACGAACTCGAGCAAGCGGCGGCTTTCGTTGCTGACATCTTGCCTGAGAGCACGCAAGCCCGCCTTACGATGGCCGAGTTGGAGCAACTCCTCGTCCTCCATCTGAATTGGCTCCATTCACGCGGTCTCCTTCCTGAAGGCGTCATCGACAAGAAGCAGGACATCGAGGAACCCGTTGTCATCAGTGAGGAATCGTTGATCGGATTTCTTCTCGGAGAAGCGGAACGTGTCGGAGTTGCGATCCTCGACGACGTCGATGTCGTCAGCGTGACTGATGCCCACCTCGCTTACTTCGACGCAATCGGAGCGGTCGGACCGCGAGCCGACACCGTGTGAATCGGCTTTCGTGAAGAACCGATTGGTGGCACGACTCTCGCACGGAGCCCTGTGGGGTCTCGGGCTGTTCGGCCTCGCTCGGCTCGCAACACTTGTGGTCGCGTGGGTGGCGATGGCTGCTCGTCCGGAACAGGGGATCACAGAGATCCTCACCGACTGGGATGGCAATTGGAACGAGATCGCAGCGGCAGACCTCTATGCGCCATTCGCGAGTGATGGCCCCGATTCCATCTTGCGGTGGCGAACGCTTGCGTTCTTCCCCATTCTTCCGCTGCTCACGCGTGGGCTGCACGAGATCAGCGGCATCGGTATTCACGTGCTCGGTCCGCTCGTATCGATGGTCATCGGAGCTGCTGCGTTCGCAGTGCTCGGGAGGTATCTCTTCGAACGCGTCGGACGAACGACTGCGATTGTTGCAATGGGCCTGATGCTCTTTTCACCGAACGGCTTCGTCCTGTCGATGTTCTACACCGAAGGACTCATGATCCTGTTCACAGTCCTCACGTTGAAGGATCTCGATGAGAAACGCTGGGTTCGAGCGGGCATCTTCGCTGCACTCGGAGGACTGACACGACCCTCCGGATTCGTGCTGGTCGTTCCCTGTGTCGTTGCGGCTGTACAACACATTCGAAGCGGGTCGAAGGACTCACTCCGACGCTGGACAGCGCTCGGGGCTCCGCTCGTTGCGCCTGTCGGGTTCGTCTTCTGGATCGTCTATGTCGCTGTGCGAACCGGAGTGACGACTGGTTATTTCCGTATCCAGTCCGAGGCTTGGGGAGCGCGTGTCGACTTCGGACGAACTTTCCTCACCGAGATTTGGAACACGTTGACCGACATTCGCTTCGACCTCGATGTTCGGGTCAGCGTGCTCGCGGTGCTCGTGATCGGGATCGGTGGTCTGATTCTCGGATATCGACAGAACATGCCCGCGACCTGGTTGGCACTCGCTGCGACGTTGGTCGTGGTCACGGCAGTCAATGCGCGCCAGGCATCCGGGGCGCGTTTCATGCTTCCGGCCTTCCCGCTTTTCGTTGCCTGGGCGCGAGCCATTCCGCGTCAAGTTTCAGGTGCCGTCATCGGAGTCAGTGCTGCGGCAATGGGCGCACTCTTCCTCGTGTCGGTCACGTTCTGGGACTACACACCCTGAAATCGTCTGACGCTCGGCGTGCTGGAGCGAACTGTCAGATCATCATGTTCAGCTGTGACGCGATTCGCGCAGCGTGGTCAGTATCGCCTTCGAACGTGACCCGGCCAGCGACGTCATCGAGAGTTCGACGTCCGGTTGCGAGGACCAGGAACGTTTCGGTGTCCATTGTCAACTTGGCAAGTGTCGACGAGGGCTCGACGTCGACGATGTGGGCGCGTCCATTCGAGACCGTGCAGATGATGTGACGCTGAACGCCCCCGACGACGGGATCGGCTGTGATGTCGATCACGACGCTCGCACCCTCGGGAGTGCCTGCCCGCTTACCGACGACAATCGGGATCGTGCGGATCAGGCGATCAATCGTCAGTTCGGCCGCCGGACCTGAGAGATGACCGGGAACACCGACTGCGCGTCGCATGTCCTGTTCGTGAACCCAGCAATCGAGGACTCGGATGTGCAAGAAATCTGCAACAGTGCCCGGACCGGTCGGAGTCATTGCGGGTGCATCGAAGTAGGCATCGTCGGCGGATCTCAAGGTCGTGAGACGTTGCTTGCTGATCTCGTTCCATTCGTCGAGCACCTGAGAGCCGGACAGATGCCGACGACTGTCGATTTCGTTCTCGTTCATCTCGCCGATCGGATTCCTCACATAGTCGACTGGAGCAGCGCGATGGCTCGTCCCTGGAAGACCTTGGAGGGTCCGCTCGATCGCAACCAGATGGGACAGGTTGTCCTGGACGCTCCATCCGGGGAGGTCCGTGGCTGTCTTCCACTCGGGTTCGGACAGGCGTGATCCGAGTTCGCTCAGTGTCGAGAAACAGATGGCAAGTGCATCGATGGTGTCGTGGGGAATCATGTCGGGTCTCTTTCTGTCGATCGTCACGGCGCAGGGTTCTGCACACTTTGCCAATCCCGACCTTGAAGGTACGGGGTGAATGCTCGACCGATCACCTCGAGGTCACTCGGTCGCTTCGGTGTCTTGATTTCGTACAGACCGTCGATGCGGGTGTAGGCAAGAGTCAGATCCCACAGAGCAAGGGCTTCATCACCCATCGGCGCGGGAACGACGACCGGTCCGAAGACAGCTTTGGCTGGTGCATCATTCGGACGGGGAATCAAGAGAATCGGTACGCCGAACCCGCCGAGTTCGCGAACGGCGAATTCGTGATCGTTGCGAACGTCGTCGTGGGTCGTCGAATCCGCGAGGGCTTCGTCCCAGTCCTCGGTCCGAGCGCCGATGTCGACGAGGAGAGCGCGAGCGACCTCAGGGTCGTGAGGTTTGCGCCCGAGTTCGTGGAGCTTTCGTCCACATGCGAGGTACCAGGCATCGCACATCGCGGGATCCCGGCGCCGAAGATGGGCGCCGACTCGCATGGGACTCCAGCCGTACGCGAGTTCGCGTTCCCAAGGGTGCTTCTTGCCCTCCGGACGGTTGATCTCCTCGAGGCAGAAGAACCTCCAGTCGATCTCGAGACCGGTGAGTCGACGGACTTCCCTGATCCACAACGACGTTTGGTACGCCCACGGGCACATCGGATCGAAGAAGAAGTCGATCCGCTTCACGTCACTTCGAAAATCACCCATCTGCAGCCCCCGAATACTGCGACTTGTCCGCTGACAAGGTTTGCGCAACCGCGAACCTAGTACCGTGATCGGTCATGGAACGCCCCACGAAGTTCGAGCACACCCGTTTTCTCGGGGACAAGCGGACCCAGCTCGTCTACGACGTCGATTCCTGGGAGGACTCAGCGGTCATCGATGAGATCGTCGCTGCGGAGACTGGAATCTGCTTCGGACCGGACACGCTCGCAGAAGCGCGAAATCGCGGGTACACGCTGGCGAAGCCGGGAATGCGCCGACGCCATCGCAAGCCACGCGCCTGACGGTCATCGATGATCAGCAACGGGACGATCGCATTCGACAACGTCGAACTGCCGCGTTACCTCGCCAAGCCGAGCGGACGTGACGAACCTCTCCCGGCCCTGATCATGTGTCATTCGTTCCCGTTCGGACCGATCGATGCCCGTCACTCAGCGAAGACGTTTCCTGAACTGATCGATCGCATGGCGAACGAGCTCGGATTCGCAGCTATGTGTTTCACATTTCGCGGATGCGGAGAGAGCTCAGGCGACTTCTCGCTGCAAGGTTGGGTCGACGACCTGCGTGCTGCGATCGATCACATGATCGAACACACCCAGCCGACGGGCCTGTGGCTTGTCGGATCGAATACGGGTGGGTCTCTCGCGATCTGTGTCGCAGCAGATGACCCTCGAGTCAAAGGCTGTGCGCTCTTGGGAGTCCGTGCGGACTTCGACGATTGGGCTGCTCAGCCACGGCGGTTCCTCGAGCACTGCCGCTCGGTGGGTGCCGTCCGCACACCGCGATTTCCGGTCGACTTCGACGAATGGACGCGTGAGTTGCGGCGTTTCCGTCCCGTGAATGCTGCAGGTCGTTTCGCGCCACGGCCGCTGCTGTTGTTGCACGGCGATGATGACGAGAGCGTTCCACCGTCGGACACTCGGCAACTTGCTGAAGCGCACGGGAGCACGGAAATGCGCGTCATCGATGGAGCCGGGCATCGATTGCGCCACGATCCACGAGCGATTGCCGTCCTGTTCGGCTGGCTCGATCGCCAGCGCCTCAGTGACGACTGACGAACAGGTGGTCACCTGACGTTTTCGGCTCGGAGGTCGCTCGTCAGATGATCGATTCGCTGGTGCGGAAGTGCTCGATCATTCTGGTGAGACCTTCACGTAACGAGATCGTCGGCTCCCAGTCGAGTTCATGCTTGGCAACGGCGATGTCGGGGCACCGCTGAGCTGGATCTCCCTCGCGTTCGGGTGGAAGGGGGAGGAGGCGAATCTCGCTCGAGGAACCCGTCAGCGCGATGACTTCTCTTGCGAGATCGAGCATGGTGAACTCACTCGGATTGCCGATGTTGGTCGGCGCTATTCGATCCGAATCGAGGAGCGCCATCAGTCCGCGCACTTCGTCGGAGACATGGCAGAAACTCCGAGTCTGGAGGCCATCGCCGAACACGGTGATCGCCTCGTTGCGCAGAGCTTGAACCACGAAGGTGTTCACGACTCGACCATCGAGCGGGCGCATGCGCTCTCCGTAGGTGTTGAAGATGCGAGCAATACGAACGTCGACACTGCGATTGCGGTGATAGGCCATCGTCAGAGCCTCACTGAACCGCTTCGCCTCGTCGTAGCAACTGCGCGGTCCAACAGACGACACGTTGCCCCAATACGTCTCGGGTTGCGGATGAATGAGCGGATCGCCATAGACCTCGCTCGTCGAAGCCTGAAGGATCTTCGCTTTGGTTCGTTTCGCTAGGCCCAACATGTTGAT
>JBJTGN010000306.1:0-4253 GCA_046093905.1 Actinomycetota bacterium | reverse complement strand
GTGGGAGTGGAAGTCGAGGTGCCGCGCATCGTGCCGTACTTCCCACACACAGTTCGCCGAGTGGCAACCGAACCTCGGGAGCGGTTCATCACGGAATCGATGCGATGAGCAGATCGTTTCGCTCGATCGATGGGAGCAGTGTATCGAACTCGGGAAGCGCGGCTCTGGAACTCGGTCTGCTGTCTCCCGTTCTGATCGCTCTGATGTTGTTGATCGTCTTTGCTGGTCGAGCTGGCGAGTGAATGAGCGAGTTGCGCATTGCGGATGACCTGGGTGCTCGTGCAGCGTCTCAAGCTTCTCGTCCTCGCATGCATCAGGCAGCGCGCGCAGCCGTTCTCGTCGACCTTCGCACTTCGGGATTGTCGTGTGTCGATCCGACGGTGGCTCTCACAACTGCTGCGAATTCCGGAGGAACCTCTGTCACGGTGACAGTGACGTGTCGCGTGTCGGATGTGGGTCTGCGACTTCTCCGCATCGGCCCGCGGCTGATGCGGGCATCTTCGACCGAGATCATCGATCGCTTCCGATCGGAGACATGACAGGTGGTGAAGACTTCGACCAGCCCCGACAGCGGTTCGATCTCCGCGTTCGTCGTCTGTTTGGCGATGACGTTCATTGTCACTGCAGGACTTGCAGTCGACAGCGGCCGACTCGTCGAAGCTCGAATCTCAGCCGGGGACCACGCCGAGAATGCTGCTCGAGTTGCGGTTCAACAAGTGAGAGGAATTCGATCGGGGGAGAGGACTGTGGATCCGGTCCGAGCACGCCGAGCGGCAGTTCAGTATCTGGCGCAGTTCGCACTCACAGGAGACATCCGAATCGAATCGAAGTCGGTCACAGTGAGGGTTCGATTGATCAAGGACATGACGCTGCTGCGCCTCGTCGGCATTGCCCGGCGGCAGGTGAGTGCCGAACGTCGTGCTGAATTGAGGGATCGATGAAAAGAAGAGCTGTGCCGTACCTCATGAGGTTCGGCCTCGGCCTCGTTGTGACCGCTCCGATCCTCATTGGCCTCGGGTACCTGATGTCCGCCAAGGACGGATCTATTCCTTGGGATCGATTTCGACGACTTGTCGCAGAGATCGACGGTGGAATCGTCAGCGAGGAAGCAGTTCTCACCATGTGTGTCGTGGTGATGGTGGTGTCGTGGTCGAGAGTCGTGTGGGTTTCCGTCAGTGTCGCAGTGTGTGTTTGGAGGGGGCGGGAACCGACGAACGTCGACCGTCCACTGACGCGGCTCGTGCTGCGCATCCTGATGCTCGCCCCTGTCGCCTTGAACTCGATGTCGTCCCGAGCGCAGGCCGTGTCTCCGATCGAATTCGTCGAAGTTGCGCGTTCTCTCGATACGGGATCAGAGTCTCGTCAGGACTTCTCGCAGGAGATGCTCCTCGTTTCGATCGTTGTGGCGGTGGGTGTGTCGTGGCGACTGCATCGCAAGCGAAACGCGGCTCTGCGCTCCGAGTCACCTGATGCTCTCGATCCGGTAGCGCACGAGTTCGAATCCGATGTGATGCGGCATGGTCACGATGTCGCACTGTCGCGACTCGATCTCGCTGTGCGCTCGCTGCTCGCGGGTGGTCACACAGGATTCCGCTGGCTGATCCAACATCCGACGGGACTCATCCACGTCGAGGGTTCGACGAACACGGCGAACTGCGCTCCCTGGACGCGCATCTCCGATCGAATGCTCGTACTCGACACCGAACTCTCACTTGCCGAACTGAGCCGATACTCGGGAGATCCGAATGTGCGAATTCCTGTCCTCGTACCCGTTGGAGTCACGCGTGCGGGAGCCGTCTGGCTCAATCTCGAGACTGCAGGAGCATTCTTCGTAGACGGACGGGACACTCGAGCCGATGAGGTATGGGATGGCTTGTGTCAGTCGCTCTCGTTGTCCCCGTTGCACACGTCGGTGAATCTGATCAGTTCCGTGGACAACAACCTCCTCGGTGCGCGCCAAGTTGTCGCGTCGGATCACGGAGGTGCCCAGCGGGTCGCCAATGTCTTGCATTGTCCCGAGTCACCGTCCGTTCTTCTCGTCGACAAGTCTTCGAGGAGGGTGATCTGTCTGCCAGCGGCAAACACGGCGGATCCTGTCGAGTGCGGGCTCGTGTCGAGACAAGGCTCGTGGTACCTGCTTCCGATGGAACACCCGATTCTTCCGACCGCGTGTGGTGAACACGAACGGACCACGATCTCGCAACTCGTCGGCGGCGATGTCACTCCACTTCGATGTCCGGAATCTCTCGGATCTCACAACGACACCGTGAATCGACCCGAACGGACGATCAGGCTTCATCGGACAGTGCAGTCACTGCTCACTGATGTCTCTTTCGTCGTTCGGGTCATGGGGCGACCGAGTGTCGATCATGTCGAGCACGGGGAAGTGTCGTTCGAGAGATCTCGCAGCGAAGAACTCGTTCTGTGGCTGGCACTCCATCCTGAGCGACGACGACGATCCGCTGCACGTGCGGAGATGTGGAACACACCAGTGAAGGATTCGACCTTCTCCAACATCACATCCGACGTTCGCCGGACACTGACGGCTTTCGAGCTGCCACCCGAGGGAGACCAATGGCTCTCGGTCACCCTCAACGAGGATCTGCCCTTGCATCCGCGCATCGTCACCGATGTCGGCCTTCTCGACAAATGTCTCGAGCATGTTCGCCGGTATCCCGAAGACGGCGGTCAGGATGTCTTGATGTCCGCTCTCGAATGGGTGCGCGGATGTCCGTTCGATGGTTCGCGGTATCTCTGGCGAGATGGAACTGGCATCGCAACCGATATTGCGATGCTCATCGTGCGCGCTGCACTGCTGTGTGCCGAACTTGCCCTCGAGGCCGGTGACACAGAGACCGTGTATCGAAGTACAGCCAAGGGTTTGTGCGCGGTTCCTGGCCACGAGGGACTGGTATCGATCCGCATGCGTCAACACGCCGAGTCCGGGGACAGGGCATCACTCGTTGCCGAATGGGAGTCCTATTGCCGATCTCTGATGACCGATGACTGGGGAGATGCGCGTCCGAGTCAGAAGATGATCGAACTTTGGCTCTCGCTGTCACTGAACAACAGATGAGTCAGAGCTGAGCGACCTTGGCCGCAGTCAGTTGTCGAGTCAGTCGTCGAGATCGTCGGCACTTGCGTCGAGCGTCAGATGTTGGAGTTCACCAGGTTCGAGTTCGGGCACTCCTTGAGATTTCCGAAGCTTCTCGATCTCCCGCACTGGCACGGCAAGCTTCTTGAAACGCGTACCTCCCGGAGTGATCGACTCGAGCGAGTCGTTCAATTTGCGGAAGTTGTCGGAAACCGTTTCGACGGCCTTGGTGTATTCCTTCCATTGCTTGTCGAAATTGTTGACGAGCTTCATGACGTCCGCTGCAGTTCGCTCCGTATGGAAGCTGTCGGCGGCTTGGCGGATGACCACCAGGAATGCGTACAGGGTCAGCGGCGAGCAGAGTACGACTTTGCGATCGAGTGCTTGATCGATGAGATTCGGGCTGACTTCGTGGACGAAACCGCTGATGCTCTCGTTCGGAACGAACATCAACACGTAATCGATGGCATTGTGTTCCGACTTGTCGATGTAGTCGCGTTTCGCGAGTGAGTCGACGTGGCCACCGACTGCGCGGATGAAGGACTGCTTTGCCAGATCTCGCTGATGATCGGATTCGGCATTCAGGTATTCCACGTACTTGTCGAGCGGGAACTTCACGTCCATGAACAGGACCCTGTCCGGAGGCATGCTGAATCGGTAATCGGGACGACCACCACCTTCGATCTGGCCTTGCTTGTGGTAGTTGACGCCCTCGATGAAGCCGGCAGCACGCAACATGTCTTCTGCGAGACGTTCACCCCATTGTCCGCGTGCCTGAGAGTTGGACAGAACCTCGTTCAGGCTTTCCGTACGTTTGGACAAGGCGATGACCGCCTGTTCCATGTTTCCATACTGTTGGGCGTTGTTCTCGCGCAGGGCTGTGATGGCGAGATCGAGGCTGCGCAATTGCTCGGCCATTTCGCTCTTCACGTTGGCCATGGTGGTGTTGATCAACTCGGCTCGTGTACCGAATTGCTCGGTACCGATGCGAGTCACCAATTCACCGACCATCTGCAGTGATTCCTCCCGGTCGCGTCGGGCACGCTCGCTCAGATCATCGAGAGCTCGGGAGAGAGCGTCACCGACCGTGCGTGCAACATCTGCGTTAAGCAGCGCGGGATCGACCGGCGCAGCCGCGTTCGTCGAAACCGACAGGCGA
>JBJTGN010000305.1:0-11534 GCA_046093905.1 Actinomycetota bacterium | reverse complement strand
GGTCGAATCGAACGGTGAGCATCAGGAGATCCTCCCGTTGCGCCGCAACTTCGCCTGGTTCTCGGGCATGGCGAGAACCTCTCGATATTGATCCACTGTCTGTTCGGCGCAGCGACGCCAGGTCCAACGTTCGACGACTCGCTGGCGGCCGCGCGCTCCGACTGCTGCGCGCAGTGACGGATCGTCGAGACCGCGGCGAATGGTTGCTGCGAGTGCTTCCGCATCACCCGCGACGCACGACAGCACGGTGTCGCCATCGATGCCGGTCACTTCGGGGAGTGCGCCGCCATCGGTGGCAACGAGACAGATGCCGGTACACATCGCCTCGATTGCAGGGAGGCTGAAACCTTCGTACAACGACGGAACGACCGCGAGTTCGGCTTCGGCGTACAACTCGACGATGCGCTCGTCGCTGACTCCGGACACGAACTGGATGTGCGGAGCCAAACCGAGTTTGTCGATGAGGTCCATGCTCTTGCCAGGCTTGGGTTTGCCGATGATCGTGAGCGTGACATCGCGTTCGGTTCGCAATTTCGCGACCGCTTCGAGAAGATAGGCGAGACCTTTGAGCGCAACGTCTGCAGACGCAGTCGTGATCAAGCGTCCGGGTGTGCGCGTCACCGAGTCGAGAGGTTTGAACAAATCAGGGTCGACGCCAACGGGTACGAGTCTCATGCGATCGAACGAGACTCCCATGTCGTCGTGGATGTCCTTGATCGAGTTCTCACTCACGACGACGATGCGGGGCATGCGACTCGCCACGCGACCCTGCATCTTCACGAACGAATAGAACCGTGACACGCCGAACTTCTTCCACCAATTGGGTGAGTGAGCCATTTCGAGGGCGCGGTCGCGGGTGATCGGATGGTGGAGAGTCACGATCGTTGGAATCATCTTCTCGAGCCCGAGGATTCCGTATCCGAGACATTGATTGTCGTGCACGAGATCGAACTCACCTGTGCGCTTTGCGAGATGTCGTTTGACTCGAGCACTGAATGCTGCCGGTTCGCCGAACTGGCCGGTGAGGAACAATCCCAGTTCCAGCAAGTCCTCACGAGTCTTGAGTTCCCAGATCGCAGGGAGGCGGAAAGGGTAGTGGTCGTTGACGAGGTCGAGGCTCGGCAATTTCGTGATCGGAACTCGCTCGTCCAGCACCGGGTACGGCTGTCCGCCGAAGACTTCCACCGAGTGCCCGAGGTCGACAAGGGCCTTCGTGAGATGGCGGGTGTACACGCCTTGACCGCCCACGTGGGGCTTGCCGCGATACGTCAGATACGCAATGCGGAGGGGGCCGTTCGGATCGTAGGCCCCTGCTGGATTGGTGGACCCGAGACCCCCGACAGACATGGCTGATGAGCCTACCGGCGGGTAATTCCCCAGCCGATTCGGAAAGTCCTGGTGAGCGATTCGCCGAATCCGAGCCAGACCGGGTTGTCGTTCACCTGATTGGGCGGACCGGATTGGGGTTCGATGCACACGGCGTGCTCGGGCTGATCGAACACGACCCAGTGAGAACAGTCGCTGTCGAGAGTGATGCGGAGTGTGCGGTCAGGTTCAGAGGTGGGGTATTCGAGAGTCGGCCGTTCGCTCGGATCCGAGAAGCAGTCGTCGTAGGTGCCGAGTCGGACGAGGTCAGGATCGTGAGCCTCCCGACGTGCAGTCGGAATTCCCTCGTCGTCTCGAGGCCACACGGTGCGAAACGGAACCGAGTAGGAGGCGGGCTTCACGAACCACGGGTGCCAGCCGACTTGGACAGGCATGTCGTCGTGGGCGGTCACGTCGAGGCGCATCGAGACGCTGTCGTCAGCGACGGTGATCTCGTGGCGAACAGTTCCCGCAACCGGCCACGGCAGGTCGAGTTCCGTGAGAAGGACTGCCCGGGACTCGGAGTGATCGATGACTGCCCATGGCGATGCGAAGACGGTTCCGTGCAGCGCGTGGGGCGGCGCGATCACGGGAAGTGGATGACTGGTCGAGCCCATGACCAGCACGCCGTTTCGCACGCGCCCGGCATAGGGAACCATCGGGTAGCAACCCCATTGGAGTGCATCTTCGCCATCGCTCACGAGGATGTCGACGCCATCGATCCGGATCGATGCGAGCCGAGCACCGCATGTGTCGTCGACGGCGACATGAGTTCGACCATCGGGGGAGGAGAGCGAGAGCACGGATCAGTCTCCGGCTTTGCGTCGTCGACCGAGTTCGCGCTCGATCTCTCGAGCCGCATCCTTCTTCGCGATTGCCTGACGCTTGTCGCCTTTGGTTCGGCCTTGTGCAAGCGCGAGTTCGACCTTGGCGCGGCCGTCCTTGAAGTAGAGGCTGAGCGGAACGAGAGCCAATCGCTCCTGGCCGACGCGAGCAGCGAGCCGCGTCAATTCGGATTTGTTGAGCAGCAGTTTGCGCGGCCGATTCGGATCGTGGGCGCCGACTCCGTGGGCGAATTGGTACGGCGCGATGTGCATACCCTCGAGCCAGAGTTCGCCGTTGATGAAACGTGCATACGTATCGACGAGCTGCACGTGTCCTGAGCGCAGGCTTTTCACTTCACTGCCTTGAAGAACGATTCCCGCCTCGACAACATCGAGGATCGAGTAGTCGTGACGCGCCTTACGGTTGCTGGCGATCAGTTTCGTCCCGGACACGGTCATGGCGATGTCAGGCTATGGGTAACTCGGGCTGAGGCGATCTCGAGCGATGGGGGTCGGACGGTTCGGTTCCCGTGCGTCTGCTTCCCGATACTCTTTCGCACGTGAATTCTTCCGGAGCGAACCTCGAATCTCAGGCTGATGAATTGAGAGTGACGCCCGATGTCGTCGACGCCATGGCTGCTCTCGCGTTGACCGAGTACCCCCTCGAAGCCTGCGGATTGATGGCTGGTCTGCCCGGTTCGAATGTGATCACGACGTTCTACCCGTGTCGCAACATCGAGCAATCCGCGCGCATCTACACCATCGACCCGCGTGATCATCTGCGATCCGAGCGTGATGCAGAGGACAAGGGTCTCGAGATTCGCGGTGTCATGCACAGCCACACTCATTCCGAGGCCTATCCGAGTCCAACTGACGTTCAGGCCGCCCCGGACCCCGATTGGCACTACCTGATCGTGACTCTCAAGCGAGAAAAGCCGGAGATGCGCACCTATCGGATTCGGCGCGAAGGGATCGATCCGGGAGCTGTGGACGAGGCGATCACCGAGATTCCTCTCACTGTCGACCGATCCTGAGCAGCCTGACGCCAGCTCGAGGAGACTCGACCGAGATGTGGCATCGGGCGGAGCTGTGCGCAGGGTGTTCCGAATCCACTCGGGATTCATTACAATCCCGAGTGTCTTAGTAGGGAATCGTCCGGATTCCCCGTACCCGGCTCGGAGGTGAGCATGATCCCGAACGAGAGCGTTCTCGATCTGATTGGAAACACCCCGTTGGTCGATGTCAGTCGGCTGTCACCGAATCCGAACGTCCGGATCATTGCCAAACTCGAGAGCCAGAACCCCTTTGGGTCGGTCAAGGACCGCATCGCCAAAGCGATGATCGAAGATGCCGAGAAGAACGGGCGCTTGTCGCCGGGCCAGACGATCATCGAACCGTCGTCGGGCAACACAGGAATCGCACTCGCCGCCATCGCTCAGGTCAAGGGGTATCCGATCAAGATCTTGATGCCGACGAGTGTGTCGATCGAGCGCCGTCAGATGCTCGAAATCTTCGGAGCGGAAGTCATTCTCACCCCTGGCGAAGAAGGGTCGAACGGCGCTGTCGCACGCGCGATCCAGATGGCCAACGATCACCCCGAGTGGTGCTTCCTGTACCAATACGCGAATGACGCCAATCCGCGAGCGCACTACGAGGGGACAGGTCCTGAGATCTTGCGCGACTGTCCGGAGATCACCCACTTCGTTGCCGGCCTCGGCACGAGTGGCACTCTCATGGGCACAGGGCGCTTCCTCAAGGAGCACAAGCCTGGCGTGAAGATCATCGCCGTCGAACCGCCACTCGGCGAGCGCGTCGAAGGTTTGCGCAATCTCGACGAGGGGTACATCCCGCCTCTGTTCGACAACTGGCACGGCTTCGACATTCTCGATCGCAAGCGTGTCGTTCGTCCTCGTGAATCGATCGAGTGGACGCGTCGCATCGTGCGCGAGTGCGGCATCTTTGCAGGCATCTCGACGGGTGCGGCACTTGCTGGAGCAGTCAAGGTGGCGGGTGAGATCGACGAAGGCGTCATCGTGTTCATCGTGTGCGACGGTGGCTGGAAGTACTTGTCGACGGGTGCCTATACCGATGATCTCGATGTGGCCGAAGCTCGTGCCGAGAAGATCATCTACTTCTGACCACACCTGATCCAACTTTGGCAGGGAGCTCTCTCAGCGGAGACGAGTGCGTTCAGCTGCCAACGACGAGAGTGACCAAACCGGCGACGATCACGAAAGACGACATCGTGCGCCGAATCCCACTGCGTTCGCGCAGGATTCTCCAGCCGATGAACGTTGCGAAGACAACACTCGATTCTCGCAACGACGTCACGTAGCCGACGGGAGCACGGCGTACCGCTAGGAGCACCATCCAGTACGTGACGAGCGATGCTGCACCCGTGAGCGCGTACTGGCGCCACAGGTTCGGAACGCTCGCGCACATGTCGTGCCAGCGCCGGCGCCACACACCCTGGATGGTTGTGCAGATGCCTCCCGTGACAAAGATCGACATCGCGTACGCGCTTCCCGTCGTCGTTCGTGAACCTTGGCTGTCGATCACGGTGTAGACGCCGATCAGAAACGCAACGATGAGCGCAGGCCAGACGTGGGACCAGGAAACGCGACCAGAGATCAGCACCAAGCCCCCGAAGACAGTCATGACGCCGATGGCGGCGACAATCGACAGGGAGTCATCGAGAAAGACCACTCCGCCGATAGCCGCAACGAGAGCGCCCCCGCCTCGAGCAATCGGGTACGTGAGGCTGAAGTCTGCGATCTCGTACGTGCGAGCCAGCCGACCGATGTAGATCGCATGAACGATGCCACTTGCAGTTGCCCACGACCAGGCTGAGAGATCGAGATCGCCCATGGCGGTCGCAACGATGGAATATGGCAACCCGATGAGTCCGCCTGCAGCGAACAATCCCCACAACGACAACCACCGGTCACCAGATTGCTTGACGACGAGATTCCAGCCGGCGTGCAACACGGCAGCACCGAGCGCGAGGAAGGTGGCAGCCAGCACGGGTGTGGTCAGTCGAGGTGGTACTGGACGGCACTGCGCGACGCAATCAGAGGTGCGAGTACGTCGGCGATGAGTTGTTTGTGGACGGGGTGATCTCGGTACGTGAGATAGTTCTCGACGTTCGAGAAGTCCGCAACAACCACGTAGTCAGCGTTTCCCTGATTGATGCCGGCGTCTGGTCCGTGCTGGTAGCGACTGATTTCGGGGATCGCTGCCGGGAGGGTGTTCAGGCTGTCCGAGACGTGCCGGACTTGGTCGGGTGAGATTCCCTCGATCCAACGAAACATCACCACGTGTCGCAGCACACCCGAACGCTAGTGGACAGACTCACGAACAGTCGCTAGGGACTGATATCCCTATTTGGGTCAATTATTGGCAACACCGATCATATCACTGGTTTTCCATTCACCGGTCGGCAACACTCTTGACGGGTCACATTGGACCCAAAGTCGGGGGGACGAAGTGGAGAGCCGAATGCGAGCAGTGCAGCTGCTCAAGACGGTCGGATTGACGGAATACGAAGCCAAGGCGTACATCGCGCTGATTGCTCTCGGGGAGCCGATGAACGGGTATGAGGTCGCCAAGGCGAGCGGCATTCCCCGCAGCACCATCTACGAAGTGCTGGCGAAGCTCGTCGCCCGCGGAGCGGCGGTCCAAGTGCCTGGTGGCGGGCGATCCACGGAGTCGTTCCGTGCGCTTCCCGTCGACTCGTTCATCGAGGGCTATCGCTCGAAGTTGGCGAGCACCCTCGATGGGCTCGCCGAGACGTTGCCGCGCGTTGCAGCCAAGAATCGAACACATCTGGTTCAGAAGCTGGCTGGACGAGAGGCGATCGCGCAACGGATGAACGACGTCGTAGCGCGAGCTCAGCACTACGTGTGGCTGTCGATCTGGCCGGATCTCGTTCCCGCCTTGAGGCGAAGTGCAACAGTTCGTGCCAATGATGGCGTCGACATTGCGTCGATCATCTTCGGGGAGGTCGCCAGTTTCCCTGGGCTTGTCGTGTCCCACGAGTACTTGAGCCCCGAAGTCACCGAGGAACGTCTCGGATGTCGGCTGTACATCGTGGCTGCTGATCATCAGGAAGTGGTGATCGCCACCGCCGAAGGCGAGAACTGGCAGGGGATATGGAGCGACGATCTTGCCGTATCGCTCTTGGCTGCCGAACATGTCCGATTCGACATGACCATTCAGATCTTGTGCCGAAACTTGGACATGTCGGGTGATCACGAAGCCCTTCGGACCGATCCGACTCTGAAGTTCCTGAGTCGGTCGATGGAGACCAGCACCTCGCAGATCATGGCCAAAATGACAGAGGACTGAGTCGATCGCCTGTCATCTATCGTGTTCCCGTGGCATCTGGCGACACGAACTCGGGACCCATCGGTCTTTTCGATTCCGGCTTTGGCGGCTTGACCGTGGCTCGTGCCGTGATCGATCTCCTGCCCAGCGAGGACATCGTCTACATCGGTGACACGGGGCGGTACCCCTACGGAGACAAACCGCTGACAGATGTGCGTGAGTATGCGCGCGAACTGGCGTGGAGCCTGATCGAAGAACACGGAGCCAAGGCGATCGTCGTGGCCTGCAATACTGCGGCCGCCGCGATTCCGGTTCACGAACTCGAAGCCGAACTCTCCGCTTCGGGTCGACACATTCCGGTTCTGGGTGTCATCGAGCCGGGAGCCGACGCATTGGTGCGAGCGACGCGCTCGGGAACCGTCGGGGTCATCGGCACGATCGGAACGATCCAGTCGGGCGCATACGATCGCGCTGTGGCTCGTGCCGCCGTCGGCGCCCGAGTCGATCTCGTGAGTGCAGCGTGTCCGGGGTTCGTCGAATTCGTCGAACGCGGTCGAACCTCTGGTCCGGAGGTGACGATCCTCGCTGAGCGTTTGCTCGAGCCAGTACGTTCGGCCCACGTCGATGCACTGCTGCTCGGTTGTACGCACTATCCGTTCTTGGCTCGCGTGATCTCCGAAGTCATGGGACCTGGGGTCACGTTGGTGTCATCGGCAGATGAGACTGCCTTCGTGCTTCGAGATCAACTGTCGTCGCTCGGTCTCCTGCGCACGGTTGCAGACAGCTCGACTTCGAGGACCCCTCAGCACTCATTTCTTTCCAGTGGAGACGTGTCGCGTTTTCGAGAACTCGGAAGCAGACTGCTGGGACCGGAACTGGATTCGGCACGAGAATGGTCGGCGCGTCGCTGACCCGGAGAGGACATCATGTCAGCGACACGTTTCGATGGGCGTACCAGCAGCGAATTGCGAACCATCACCTTCGAACGAGACTTCACCGAAATGTCTGCAGGAAGTGTTCTCGTTTCCTTCGGACGAACTCGAGTGCTCTGCACAGCGAGCATCGACGAGGATGTTCCGCGATGGATGAAGGGGAGCGGCAAGGGCTGGGTGACGGCTGAGTATTCGATGCTCCCGGGATCATCGAACGAGCGCGTCGATCGTGAGGCGGCGAAAGGAAAGCAGAGCGGACGAACCGTGGAAATCCAGCGATTGATCGGACGAAGTCTCCGTGCGTCATGCGACATGACTCTGCTCGGAGAGCGCCAGGTCGTCGTCGATTGCGATGTGCTCCAGGCCGACGGAGGCACGCGGACGGCCAGCATCTGCGGTGGGTATCTCGCACTGCACGATGCGTTGACCCGTCTGAAGCAGAGTGGTGCCATCACACGACACCCACTCACATCGCTGTGTGCAGCGATCAGTGTCGGCATTGTCGGTGGCGTGCCCGTGATCGATCTGCCCTATGTCGAAGACAGTGGAGCCGAAGTCGACATGAACATCGTGATGTTGCGCGACAAGGACACAAATGTCAGTCGCTTCGTTGAGGTTCAAGGTACTGCCGAAGGTATGGCCTTCACTCGCGGCGAACTCGATTCGCTTCTCGGTCTAGCCGAGGAAGGTCTTGCTGAGATCTTCGAACTGCAAAGTGAGATGTTGCAGACGGAACCTGAGCGTCGCCCGCGTTGACCCTGATGAGTGGATTGATCAACGAACTCGTCTGCGCGTCTGCGAACCCGGACAAAGTACGTGAGATCCAGCAGCTTCTCGACGGAGTAGTGCTCCTTCATCCGCGACCGGCCGACATTCCCGATGTGGACGAAACCGAGAGCACTCTCATCGGTAATGCACGACTGAAAGCGCGAGCCGTCGCGCAGTCGCCGTTCAACTCACTCGGGCTCCCCGCGGTTGCTGATGACACTGGACTGTTCGTCGATGCGCTGCCCGGAGCACTTGGTGTCATGACAGCCCGATATGCCAGTGACGATCCGCTTCACGCAGTCGAGCCGTACGCAGCCAATCGCCGCAAACTCCTCGCCGCTCTTCAGGCGCAAGGATGCATGGAACCATCCACGCGTACTGCGCATTTTTCGACAGTGGTGGTCGTGAGTTTTCCGGATGGTCGAGAGATTGCAGTCGAGGGTCGATGTGACGGCACGATTTCCCTTCGAGAAAGGGGAACGCGAGGGTTCGGCTTCGATCCCTTGTTCACTCCGGTTCCTGGCATGTTCGACGGAGACGATCGAACTTTCGCAGAGATGACCGATGACGAAAAGAATCATCTGTCGCATCGCGGTCGCGCCTTTCGAGCACTTGCGCGTGCGCTGAAAGAGTCACCAACCTCGTAGATCGACAGCCCATGTATCGATGACACGGGCCTCCATGCGTGACCCATGATCGATTCGGCCATCCACGATCAACATCTGCTCGTGTTGGGCCACGGTCGGATCCACGTGAGCAGGGACGACAGCGACGCGATCGCCGACGGCGAGGGTTGGCATGTCCTCACTCAGCGCAAAGGTCACGTGCTCATCGCTGCAGAACCAGACCGATGCTCCTGGAATCGTCGGATTGCCGTGGTCCATGCCCAGTGCTTTCAGTCCGACATCGGCGACGTACCACCCTTTCGAGCGTGAGATCACGGTGCCGATCACGAACACTGCCTGATGGAACGGCAGACCCTGTGAGCCGTATTGAGAGTCCATGAGTGCGTAGCTGCCAGCTTGAACCTCGTTGATTCGTGCGAGGACGGGGTCTGAGGTGTCGTAGAGATCGAAAGTGCCCGTACCGCCAGCCGAGATGATCGTGCAGCCGTCACCAGAGACAGCACGTACCGCATCGAAAGTCTCGACGAGTGTTTGCATCGAAGCCCGTACCTTGGTGCTCTGGTCGGCACGGTCGGTCATCGCCATCAGATGCCCTTCGTATCCCATGACACCGCGCACGTTCAGACTCCGCTGCTCACACATTTCAGTGAGTGCGATCGCGTCTTCGGGACGACACCCGCATCGCGGGAGGCCGACATTGACGTCGATCAGGACGTGACGAATTCCTGCGCGTGCGGCCGTGTCGATCGTTTCAGGCGAATCGACCGCAACAGTCACCATGGCGTCGTCCAGGTTCGCCATGGCGGACAGCCGATTTGCGTCGACCGTCTGGTTGGCGAGCAACAGATCGCGTCCAAGCCCCGCGCGTGCCATGCCGATCACCTCACGTGGAGTTGCACAGGTGAACCCGGTGTGGCCGAGAGCGGATTGTCGAGCAGCCAGCGATGTGCACTTGTGGGCTTTGACATGCGGACGCAAGGTCGTGCCCGGGCGGGCTTCAGACATGGCACGAAGGTTGTGGTCGAAGGCTGCAACGTCGACGACGAGGGCAGGGGTCGACACGCTGGCGAGTTCAGTCATGAAGCGTGTCTAGCAGCCAGCCCAAATAGACGAACGAGTGCGGGCGGAGGGACTTGAACCCACACCCCTTTCGGGACAGGAACCTAAATCCTGCGCGTCTGCCAGTTTCGCCACGCCCGCGCGGTGCTCGATGCAGATGTCATCAGGCTATGGCTACGGACGTCATGTCGCTCAGAACACATACCGGGTCTCGGGTCTGACAGCGATCCGGCAGGGGATTCGGTCCACCACCTTGACAGACTGGTGCGGTGACTTCGGCAACGCTCTCTGACTCCACGACCGCCGCCCTCGAGAACCAGTTCGGTCTGGCCGACCGCATTGTCGACGAGAAGGCACTCGACAACAGTGTTCGCAGATTCCGCGAACAGGGAATCGTGCTGCCCACCTTCGCTCAGCTAGCCGATCCGTCGACGATCGACCCGTCGCTCGTCGGCGATGCCGATTACGCCGGTCCCGACGCGCGCAACCTCTGGCGAGTGCACTGGTACAACGACCTCCAAGGTCGCCGCGTGTCCGTCCCTGACCATGTGGTTCTCCCGTCCGAATTGACGGGCATTCCGAACCCAGTGATCGTCGTCTTCGGTGACAGGTTCCCGATGATCACCGCCCACAAAGTGTTGGCTGCGTATTCATGTCTGGCGCCTCGTGTGGTCACGGGTCAATTCGATCCGACGTATCAGCGTGCGATCTGGCCCTCGACCGGAAACTACGCACGAGGCGGAGTTGCGATCTGTCGCAGCATGGGCTGCGGAGGAGTTGCGATTCTTCCTGCTGGTATGAGCCAGGAGCGATTCGACTGGTTGGACCGATGGTGCGCGAACCCGGCAGAAGATGTCATTCGTACCGTTGGCACCGAGAGCAACGTCAAAGAGATCTACGACGCGTGCAATGAGCTCGATCGAGACCCGGTGAACTTCATTTTCAATCAGTTCTGTGAGTTCGGTAATCATCTGGGCCACTACGAAGTGACAGGTCGTGCTCTTGGGCATGTGTTCGAACATGTTCGCGATCAGATGAAGGCGCAGGGTCGTGATCTGACTCTCGCCGCATTCACATCGGCCACAGGATCAGCTGGAACCATTGCAGCAGGAGATCGGCTGAAGGACGACTTCGGCGCGCGCATCGTGTCGGTCGAAGCACTCGAATGCCCGACCATGCTCGAAAACGGATTCGGTGAGCACAACATTCAAGGAATCGGCGACAAGCACATCCCGTTGATCCACAACGTCACGAACACCGATGTCGTGTGCGCGATCAGCGATCATGCAACCGACGAGCTCGACGTGTTGTTCAACACTCCTGCAGGTCAGGAATTTCTCGCCGAGCGCAAGGGTTTGTCTCCTGAGCTCATCGACGCCCTCACTCACTTCGGGTTCTCCTCGATCTGCAACACGCTCGCTGCAATCAAGACGTCAAAACTGCTCGGTCTCGGTCCCGACGAGGCAGTCATCACTGTTGCAACCGATGGCGGTGCTCTCTATCCGAGTTCGCGTGTCAAGACTCTGAAGGAGCGATTCGGCGGAGAGATGACGTCAGTTGACGCGGCTGAAGTCTTCGGTCGCCACCTCGGCCATGTGACGACCGAAGACATGATCGACTGCACCGAGCGCGAC
>JBJTGN010000304.1:0-2216 GCA_046093905.1 Actinomycetota bacterium | reverse complement strand
CTGCGTCCGGTGTCGTCGGAAGTGTCGGTGCTCCGCACTGCACATGGTTCGGGTCTGTTCCAGCGCGGGGAAACCCAGGTCATGAGTGTGACCACCCTTGCCATGCCTCGAATGAATCAGATGCTCGACACGCTGTCGCCCATCACCGAGAAGCGGTACATGCACCACTACAACATGGCTCCGTGGGCAAATGGCGAAACGGGTCGAGTCGGTTCGCCGAAGCGTCGCGAGATCGGACACGGAGCCCTCGCAGAACGAGCCCTTCTTCCCGTGGTGCCGAGCCAGGAGAAGTTCGCCTACGCGCTTCGTCTCGTCAGCGAGGTGATGAGTTCGAATGGTTCGACGTCGATGGCTTCGGTGTGCGCGAGCAGCCTGTCACTGATGGATGCAGGCGTCCCGATCCGGGCGCACGTTGCAGGTATTGCCATGGGCTTGATCTACGCCGAAGGTAAGTATTTGAGCCTCACGGACATCCTCGGCGCAGAGGACGCATTCGGAGACATGGACTTCAAGGTTGCAGGAACTGCAGATGTGGTCACAGCTCTCCAGCTCGACACGAAGATCGACGGCATCCCCGCCGATGTTCTCGCATCAGCCCTTGCGCAAGCGCGTGAGGCCCGATTGCAGATCCTCGATGTCATGACCGCAGCGATTGCAAAGCCGCGCGAGTCGGTTGCCGAGACGGCACCGAAGATCACGTCGATCACTATTCCGCTCGACAAGGTCGGTGAAGTCATCGGACCGAAGGGCAAGGTCATCAACACCATTCAGCAGGAGACGGGAGCTGACATCGGTGTCGACGATGACGGCGTGGTCGGCATCGTCACCATCGGAGCTGTCGAAGCGTGGCGTATGGAGGATGCGAAGGCTCGCATTCTGGCCATTGTCGATCCGCCCAAGGCCGAACTCGGCGCAACCTACAACGGGCGCGTCGTGAGCATCACCAAGTTCGGTGCTTTCGTGAACATCCTTCCTGGACGTGACGGCCTCGTGCACATCTCGAAGCTCGGTGGGGGCAAGCGCATCAACAACGTCGAGGATGTCCTCACACTCGGTCAGGAGATCGAAGTGCGCGTCGATGACATCGACGACAAGGGCAAGGTCAGCTTGTCGCCTGTCGGAGAAATGGCTGCGTCCGAAAGTGCTGCTTCGACGCCGAGGGAACCCCGACGCGAGAAGCGAGACGACAGCGGTGCGATCACTGTGAGCTTCGATGACGCCTTCGACGACGAGATCAGTGCCGAACTCGGCGAACTCGGACCCGGCGGCGAAGCTGGCGGTTCCGAGCGCGGGGATCGTCAGGATCGCGGCGGGCGCGGCGGAAGTCGCGGACCTCGTCGACATCGCTGAATCTCCCAGCGCGCCACGTATAGCCGACCTCGGGTTCGGGCACACCTAGGATCTCGACATGTCCAAGATTCGAGTGGGAGTGTTCGGAGCAGGAGGTCGCATGGGTGCAGCGGTGTGCGATGCCGTCGCCGCCGACCCGGATCTGGAACTCGTTGCCGTGGTCGATCCGCGAGCGGCGGGGCAGACCGTACATGGACTCACCATTGCCGCCGACCCGCGGGCTCTTGCTGATTCAGGTGTCGATGTCGCAGTCGACTTCACCGTTGCCGATGCGGCGCGCACCAACCTTCAGTGGTGTGCTCTCCACGGGGTTCACGCAGTGGTCGGGACGACAGGTCTCGGCGACGACGACATCGCAGATCTTCGAGCCCGGTTCACGTCGTCGAACTGTCTGGTTGCGGCCAACTTTGCGATCAGTGCCGTTCTGATGATGAAGTTCGCCGAGATGGCGGCACCATGGTTCGACACGGCGGAAATCATCGAGTTGCACCACGATGCCAAAGCAGATGCTCCATCGGGGACCGCATTGGCCACTGCACGTCGCATGGCTGAAGCATCATCGACGTGGGCGGACGACCCGACGACACATGAGATCGTTTCGGGTTCCCGTGGCGGACTCGGACCAGCAGGAATTCGTTTGCATGCGGTGCGAATGCGAGGCATGGTCGCCCACCAGGAGGTCATCCTTGGTGCGCCTGGTCAGACACTGACCATCCGTCAGGACAGTTACGATCGCGTGAGCTTCATGCCCGGAGTCGTGTTGGCGTGCAAACGCATCGCCCAACTTCCGGGATTGACGCTCGGTCTGGAGGCCGTTCTCGATCAGAGGTGATCGAGAACGATCTCACAGGCGCTCACTGTGATGC
>JBJTGN010000303.1:0-3015 GCA_046093905.1 Actinomycetota bacterium | reverse complement strand
CTGCAGTGTGGCATCGAGTGTGGTGCTGACCAGCCGACCGTCGACAGTTCGCTTCAACTCAGGCTTCAAGAGCGGCCCGTTCGGACCGCTGATCTGGCGCAAAGCTCGAGTTGCCTCAGCAGGGGACTCGAACGGGTATCTCAGGATGACTCGAAGCCCGCCGTTGTTCACCTGAAGCGGACCTTCGATCGCCCAGCCACTCGCTACGAGGTCGTCATAGCGAATGTCAGCGGCCAGTCCCGGAATCAGGGTCACCACTTCGGCATCGACGTCGACAGTTACCTGAACCGTTCCTGCTCCGGTGTCGTCAGCTGTGACATCGATGCGGACGTCGACCTTGCACGAACTCAGGATCGCAAGGACGCCCATCAGAGCGAGAGCGCGCGCAACACGAGATAGCGCACGTCTCGGAGCTCGGGCACATTCGGCGTCGATCACCCTGAGAACTTAGTTCCCCGATCGACGACGTGAGCCGTCGCCGAGCATGCTGATCGAACCGTGAGCGGCAGAACCGGTCAGTCGGATGTCGGCGTGTCGGATTCGGGGGACCCGTCTGCGACACCGGCGAGTTCGATTGCCGATGGGGGCACAAATCCCTCGACGGCACGGAACGCCAGACGGCGATCGCCCGGACTTTCCGGATCGTCTTCCACATCGACGACGATGATTTCGCCCGCATGGAACTGCTTGTAGAGGATCTTTTCGCTCAGAGCATCCTCGATCAGACGCTGGATTGCTCGACGCAACGGTCGCGCACCCAACTGCGGGTCGTATCCGCGCTCGGCGAGGAGATCCTTTGCCGCAGGTGTGAGCTCGATTCCGAGTCCCTGGCTCTCCAACTGTCCAGCAAGTCGCTTGAGCATGAGGTCCACCATCTGGACGACCTCTTCCTTGGCGAGCTCGTGGAAGACGATGACTTCGTCGATGCGGTTGAGGAACTCCGGACGGAAATGGTTCTTGAGAGAATCCATCACCTTGTCCCGCATACGCGTGTAGCTCATCGCTTCGTCGACCTTGGTGAAGCCGACGTTCGCCTTGCGCAGATCCGCTGTTCCGAGGTTCGACGTCATGATGATGACCGTGTTGCGGAAGTCCACCGAGCGACCCTGGCTGTCGGTCAATCGGCCCTCTTCGAGAATCTGGAGGAGTGTGTTGAACACATCCGGGTGGGCCTTTTCGATCTCGTCGAACAGAACCACGCTGAACGGCTTGCGTCGCACGGCTTCGGTGAGCTGTCCGCCTTCTTCGTACCCGACGTATCCAGGAGGCGAGCCAACGAGTCGGCTGACTGTGTGCTTCTCCATGTACTCCGACATGTCGAGCGTGATCAGCGAACTCTCATCGCCGAACAAGAACTCGCTCAACGTCTTTGCGAGTTCGGTCTTGCCGACACCGGTGGGGCCGAGGAAGATGAACGAGCCGCTCGGACGCTTCGGATCCTTGAGACCCGCACGTGTGCGGCGAATGCTCTGGGACACCGCCTTGATGGCGTTCTCCTGGCCGATGATGCGCTTGTGCAGTTCGGCTTCCATGTTGAGGAGCTTCTGCGTCTCTTCCTCGGTCAACTTGTAGACCGGGATGCCCGTCCAGATGCTCAGCACCTCGGCGACGCACTCTTCGTCGACTTCGTCGAAGAGATCCACACCACTCGCCTTGATCTCGGCTTCCTTGGCTGCCTTTTCGGCTTGGATCTGCTTCTCTTCGTCACGCAGTCGGCTGGCCTCTTCGTAGTTCTGCTCCTCGACGGCCCTCTTCTTCGCGTCTTGAACTTCGGTGAGCCGAACTTCCATGTCCTTCAAGTCCGGTGGAGTCTGCATGCGCTTGATGCGCAGACGGCTGCCCGCCTCGTCGATGAGGTCGATGGCCTTGTCGGGAAGGTGACGGTCGCTGATGTAACGATCAGCAAGGTTGGCTGCTGCGACCAGAGCCTGATCGGTGATCGTCACACGGTGGTGAGCTTCGTACTTGTCGCGGACACCGCGCAGGATCTCGATCGTGTGGGCCACGGTGGGCTCGTCGACCTTCACTGGCTGGAAGCGGCGCTCGAGAGCAGCGTCCTTCTCCAGGTGCTTGCGGTACTCGTCGAGAGTGGTGGCACCGATTGTCTGCAGTTCACCGCGTGCGAGCATCGGCTTGAGAATGCTGGCTGCGTCGATCGCGCCCTCGGCCGCACCGGCACCGACGAGAGTGTGGATCTCGTCGATGAACAGAATGATGTCGCCACGCGTGCGGATTTCCTTGAGAACTTTCTTCAGTCGCTCTTCGAAGTCGCCTCGGTAGCGACTGCCGGCGACGAGTGCACCGAGATCCAAGGTGTAGAGCTGCTTGTTGCGCAGCGTCTCGGGAATGTCGTTGCTGACGATCTTCTGTGCGAGACCCTCGACGATCGCCGTCTTGCCGACTCCGGGCTCTCCGATGATGACCGGGTTGTTCTTGGTACGACGAGACAGGATCTGCATGACCCGTTCCATTTCGCGCGCTCGTCCGATGACCGGGTCGAGCTTCTTCTCGCGGGCGAGTTGGGTCAGGTTGCGTCCGAACTGGTCGAGGATCTGGCTGCTTCCCTTGTCGCCTTCGTCCTTGCCGGCACCTCGCTCGCCGCCGCCGCCTTCCCGGCCGCCTTCGGCCTTTCCTGACGAGCCCTGATAGCCCGACAAGAGTTGGATGACCTGCTGGCGCACACGTGAGAGATCGGCACCCAACTTCACGAGTACCTGAGCAGCGACACCTTCGCCTTCACGGATGAGACCGAGGAGGATGTGCTCGGTTCCGATGTAGTTGTGACCGAGCTGGAGCGCTTCACGCAGGGAGAGCTCGAGAACTTTCTTCGCTCGAGGAGTGAAAGGGATGTGACCAGACGGTGACGAGCCACCCTGGCCGATGATCTCTTCGACCTGTGCCCGCACGGCTTCGAGAGAGATTCCGAGCGTCTCCAGAGCTTTGGCAGCGACACCTTCACCTTCGTTAATGAGACCGAGGTGGATGTGCTGGGTGCCGATGTAGCTGTGTTTCAAC
>JBJTGN010000302.1:0-11797 GCA_046093905.1 Actinomycetota bacterium | reverse complement strand
TACTCGATTCCCGAGGAGATACCGCGCGATGTGGGGCTGCTACCAACCAAGCCGAAGTCGACTCCACCAGCAACGACAGCCTCGTTGACCGATCCGCCGGAATCGAAGAGCAGCCACTCGATGTCGACACCGGGTAGAGCGGCTTCGAGGAGACCCTGATTCTTGACCACCAGCAGTCCACCGGGGACGTTCTGATAACCGATGCGGATCTTGTCGGGCAGATCGACCTCGGCTGTGGTCGATTCCGGTGCGGTCGTTTGATCACTCGACGCCGTCGTGTCCGATGACGAATCGGAACCTCCGCAAGCGGCCAGACCGATCAGTGCGATCGCCCCGATGAGTAGTGCTTTCAGTTTCATTTCTTCTCCTTAGTGTTGACTAGCGGTTGGTCTGTCGTGTCTACGAGCCGACGCGTCTCGATGGTCATGGTCACGAGCGCGACTTCCACGGCACGACGCGGCGCTCCACGGCGCGAAGAATCGAATCCATCAGAACGGCAACGACACCGATGACGATCACGCAGAGGATCGCCACGTCGGTTCGAAGTTGCTTCTTCGTCGCCCATGCCAGCCCGCCGATTCCAGGAATACCGTTCGACGTTTCGGCTGCAACGATTGTCGTCCACGCGAATCCGATCGCGACGCGGACTCCGGTGAAGAGATCAGGAAGGATGGATGGCAGCACGACGTGCGTGAGGATTTGACGACGACTTGCTCCGAGCGAAAGACCGGCGTTTATTCGCTCCACCCGTAGCGAACCAACGCCGGCGGCCACGCTCAAAGCGACGGGAGGAAATGCCGCAATCAAAAGGAGCCAGACCTTGGACGTGTCGTCGATGCCGAACCAAATGATGAGCAGGCTGAAGTAGCCGAGCGGCGGCAAGGAGCGGAGGAATCCGACGATGGGTTCGGCCCAGGCTTCGATCGCGCGGCTCAGACCGAGCGCGAGACCGAGCGGAATGCCGATCACGACACCCCAGAAGACTCCGCGCACGATACGCCACAAACTGGCGGCCAGGTGTTCCCACAAGAGGTGGTCGGAGAGGCCCCGGCGAGCGCCGTCGGACGTCACCGATTCGACGAACGCGTCCCACACCTGACCCGGCGAGGGGAGGATGATCTCGCTCCAGATTCCGATCGCCGAGACGATCCACCACAGGACGAGGATCCCCAGGGTCGCCCCGGCGGCCCCGATCCCGCGATGAGACGGGGGCGTGCTGTCACCGCTGGTCAAACGGCGGATCCAGGTCGAGTCGAGACCGTCTGTAGGGAGATTCTGTGTGAGGGGCATAGAAAGTCGTTAATTCCGATCAGATTAGTCAACAATTTATCGAAGACACGTCCTGACGTCGACCCGGGCTTCGACACGGGGGTTTCCATCGAAGGTCTTTCGACGGGGAAGATGGGAAGATGCCAAGGAAGACGAGTTCTAAGATCCACCCTGCCATGACTCTCGTCGACGACACCCCGCGCCGCATCGGCGATCTTCAGCCCGTCGGACCGTTGGCGTTCGGTACGTGGCGCTTCACGAACACGGACCTCGGTCATCGCAGCGATCTCGTGGCGGCGGCATTGGATCACGGACTGAATCTCTTCGACACCGCCGATGTGTACGGCCTCGACTGGAACGGCTCCGGATTCGGCTCGGTCGAGAGTGCACTCGGAGAGGTGTTGGCGCGAGATCCCGGTCTACGGGAGAGAATCGTTCTCGCCACCAAAGTCGGGATCCGGCCACCCACCCCATATGACTCGTCTCCTGAGTGGATCCGTCGAGCCTGCGAAGATTCTTTGCGTCGCTTGGGGGTCGATCATGTCGACATCTACCAAATCCATCGTCCGGACCTGTTCGCACACCCTGCCGAGGTGGCCGGGATCCTGACCGACCTGTACGACGAGGGAAAGATCCGCCACGTCGGGGTCACGAACTTCGACAGTCGTCAGTACGAGACCCTGGCTGCACATCTGCCGTTCCCGATCGTGTCGAGTCAGTTCCAGTACTCCGTGGCGGACCTCGAACCCCTCAGGGACGGAACCTTCGACACCGTGTTGAAGAACGGTGTGCAATCCATGGCCTGGAGTCCCTTGGCCGGAGGACGCGTCGCCACGGGACGTGACATTCCGATGGGGCTCATCGAGTGTTTGGATCGCTTGGCCGAGCGCGAAGGCGCGGATCGGGCCACGGTGGCCCTTGCTTTCGTGCTGGCCCATCCGTCGCGACCGATCGCCATCCTCGGATCGCAGCGGGCCGAGCGAATTGCCGCAGCGACACGCGCTCTCTCAATACGACTCGATAGAGCGGACGTGTACGCCATCGTTCAGGAAAGCGATGGGCGGCCACTTCCATGACCGATGACCACGAGCCGATCGAAGTCGCCTGGTTCGGAGCCTTGTGCGACGACGACTACGAGTTTCTCGGTGTCTCCGAACCAGGGCGTGAGAGTTCCTGGGACCATTGTTCCGACATCGTGGAGACAGCCGACGATCTCGGCTTCGACAACGTTCTCCTGCCGTCTGGATACGAACTCGGGATCGATCCGGTGGCTTTCGCCGCGGCCATCGCCACTCGGACTCGGCGGATCAATCTCTTGGTGGCTGTGCGCATGGGGGAGTTGTGGTTGCCGCAACTGGCCCGACAATTGGCCACGATCGATCACTTCTCGCAGGGTCGTTTGACGATCAATATCATCTCTTCCGACATTCCGGGGCAGACCTTGCCGTCGGAAGCTCGCTATCGCCGGACGAGTGAATGGATGGACGCACTGCGTTGCTTGATGTCCGGACAGGCCGTGGACAAGGACGGCGAATTCGTGTCCCTGCACGTCGATCCGCCACGACTTCTCTCCGGCGCCAGAACGTGCCCGCCGTTCTATTTCGGGGGATTCTCCGAGGACGCCAAGGCCGTCGCTGCGCGCCACGCCGACGTGTTCCTCACCTGGCCCGACACCGTGGACGGAATCGCCTCCACCGTGGCCGACATGCGGGCTCGAGCCGCTGCATCGGGTCGAACTATCGAATGTGGTCTGCGAGTTCACGTGATCGTTCGCGAAACCGAGGACGAGGCTCGCGAAGCGGCGCGCAGACTGGTGTCCCGTCTCGACCCGGTGGTGGGTGAGCAGATCAGGCGACGGTCACTCGACTCGCAATCAATCGGAGTCCAGCGACAGACCGAACTTCGAGACGGAGCCGATGCCGACGGGTTCGTGGAGGAGTATCTCTGGACCGGAATCGGGCGAGCCCGCAGCGGCGCCGGCGCGGCCATCGTGGGGGACCCTGACCAGGTGCTGTCCAAGATCGAGGCCTACCGGCGAGCGGGAATCGGAGCTTTCATCTTCTCCGGGTACCCGCATCGCGAAGAGGCGGATCTCTTCGCTCGCTATGTTCTGCCGTCCTTGGCGCATGCACCCTTGAGGGGCCGCCTCGGTCCGGGTTGATCGTCGGATGTCGGACCGGGACATCGTCGACTCCCGGCCGAATCTCACGTGGGCAGGGATAAGCGGGCAAGATGGGGAGGGTCGGTCGTTTCCGATCGGTCGATGGCCGAGGAATCATGGACTTCTCCTGGACCGCCGAACAAGAAGCTCTACGCGCCGAGGCCCGAGGCGTGACCGAGGACACGGTGCGTCGTTTCGGCCGGGTCAATGACTCCTGGATCAATGGTTGGTCCACCGAGTTCGCCGAAGAACTCGGACCATGCGGTTGGATCGGTCTCACCTGGCCCAAAGAATTCGGTGGCGGGGACCGCCGAGAAGCCGGGCCGCTGTCTCAATGTTGACTGTTGTTCTCTTCATGACGAGACCAGTCGTCCGCCACGAACAGAGACCAACCGTTGTCGGACGATGCCCCCGGGACGCGCACAGAACGCGCACAAGGACTGCCCAACACCTGCCGGACGGGTCGTCACAGGGCGTACAGTCGTTGGTATTCGGCGGCATTCGCCGGACTTGTTAACACGAAAACAACGGGTTTCTACTTCTTAAACCCCCTGACCCGAAAGGGTTGTGTGGGTTCGAGACCCACCCCGGGCACTGTAGGTGGAGCACGGCGTGCGAACTCGAGCTCACGTGCCGGTAGCGAGGAGACGGGCGATGCGCGGGTCGTCTGAGTCCAGAAGAGATGCGAGGCGCTCTGCCGCTACGGCTCGGTCGAGCGCCCCGGCGGCAGACATCTCGTCGATGTCGACCCAATCCCTCGATCGGTCGAACAGAGCCTTGAACACGGCCAGATCTTCGGCGCAGAGGATGTTGACGTTGCTGCCAGCGAACGGCACCCTTCGGGTTCGTGTCGCAACCTGCAGGTGGAAGTCTGATGCTGCGAAGAACAGGTCGACCGGGGTGTCGTCCCACCACAGACGGACCTGATCGGATTCGATGACGGACGACTCGTCGGCGGCGGAATGGCCGATCTCCGGTGGTAGAACTGCGAAGACTCGCGCCACCTCCGCCGAGAGAACGAACACGTTCACATCGATGTCACGTGTCCCACGTGGTTCCTCTGTTGCGAAGGCCAGAGCGAGTGCGCCGCCGAGCGCCCAGTCGATTCCACTGTCATCCAACGCTGTTGCGATGGCGAGGACGCGATCGACGAGCGAGGTCATCGCGTCACCACCGCGCCGTGGCCATTGGGCGGGGGCGGAAGGGGAGTGCCTCGGCCAACGTGAGGACATCGACGAGTCGGCGCCCCTGGACCTCCGGATCGAGTCGGCGGATGAAGGTGATCTCGTAGCCCATTGCCTCGATGATTCGCCCGGCGACCTCCACCGATGGCTGGCGGCGACCGCGCTCATACGCGCTGAGCACAGGTGCCACGATCCCTGTACGTTCTGCCACCTCGGACTGTCTGAGTCCAGCCTTCAATCGCAGTTCCCGCAAAGTCTGACCGGAGAGCATGCCCAGATAGTACAGGTGCTATTAGCGGATCCGCTCATTTTCGGGCGTCGATTCATTGCCTCGGGCGTACCGAAGGCCCCTCTACGTCACATGACACCACATTCGACGGTCAACGCGAATGCCGAGCATGCCGTCCAAGGACCCACCTCGGGCCTCCTCGTATTCGGCGGCATTCGCCGGACTCGACAACACGAAAGCGACGGGTTCTTACTTCTTAAACCCCCTTGACCCGAAAGGGTTGTGTGGGTTCGAGACCCACCCCGGGCACCAGGGAGTGTGTGAAAGAAAAGTGGCATTCTGATGCTACGTTTATGCCATGGCTCGCGTTCGGATCAGTACCACGGTCGATCAAGAACTACTAGAAGATGCGCGACGGAGACTGTCTCCTGTCAGTGATGCCGAGCTCATCGATGACGCTCTCAGCGCGCTGATTGCTCGAGATCGCTCGGCAGAGATCGATGCCGCGTATGCATCGGCGTATGGTGCGCATCCTCTCGACGAAACCGATGAGTGGGGCGATCTGGCATCGTTCCGCAAAGCGGTATCGCGATGACAGGCCTTCCTCAAAGAGGAGAGGTGTGGTGGTGTGAGCCACCAGACATCGGTCGCCGACCCGTTGTCGTTCTGTCTCGAGACGCGGCCATCGCACGATTGGGTCGGGCTCTCGTCGCTCCATGTACCACTACGATTCGAGGCCTTCCGAGTGAGGTAATTCTCGAACCCGGTGACGATCCTGTGCCGAAACGGTGTGTCGTGAACCTGGATTCGGTCGAGTCGGTGTCGGTCGGGTTGATTGTCGAACGACTTGGCCGTCTGAGCGATGTGCGCATGGGCGACGTGTGCTCAGCCTTGGCGGTGGCAACCGACTGCGGATGAGGTTGTCACCGAATCGGTGATTGCACATGGACGACGTTCTCGACCTAAGGCTGGCGTGCTCAATCCCTGCTCAGTACTCAGCGGACTGAGTGGAACTGATTTGACTCGGCAGCACAACGAGTCCACAAAACCAGTACTCCCTGGACTGGCGAGAACTGCGTGGACGGTTTTCGTGTGGCGTGCACCTCTCTGCCCCGTGAGGGGCGTGTGGGTTCGAACCCCGCCCCGGGCACTCTCGGAGAGGTCTTCGCACCGGTCACCAATGTCGATCGCCCTCTTTCAAGCCGAAGCGATCGTGGAATCTCCGCAGAGGTGTGGGGGCCCACCAGTTGGCGTTGCCCGCAAGCCGCATGAATGCCGGTACGAGGAATGCTCGGACCACGGTGGCATCCATCAGTACTGCGATCCCGAGACCGATACCGAACATCTTGATGAAGCTCACATTCGACGTGCCGAATGCGAAGAAGGTGATCGAAAGCAGAATTGCAGCTGCGGTGATGATGCGGCCCGTCCGCTCGAGACCGAGAGCCACTGCCGAGTCGTTGTCGCCGACGCGGTCGTATTCCTCCTTGATCCGTGACAGCAGGAACACTTCGTAGTCCATCGACAGTCCGAAGGCGATGCAGAACATGAGAATCGGCATTGAGATATCGAGGGTGCCGGTCGCCGTGAAACCGAGCAGTCCGGACAAGTTGCCGTCTTGGAAAATCCATACCATGGCACCGAACGTGGCCGTGAGACTGAGTGTGTTGAGCACGAGGGCCTTCACCGGAACGAGGAGGCTCCCGGCCATCAAGAACAGCAGCACGAAGGTGGCGATGATGATGATCGCGATTGCCCATGGGAGGGCGTCACCGATTGCTGCTTTCGAGTCGACCAGCCCTGCAGCTTGTCCCTCGACGGCGACTTCGAACGGTAAGTCGAGATTGCGGATGTCTTTGACGAGTCGTTCTCCCTCTGGTGACGCCACGGGGAAATCAGGAACGACGGACATCCAGGAGATGGTTCTGCCGTCGGTGGCAAGGAAGGCCGCATCATTGTCGCTCGATGAGATGAACTCTCCTTCAATGAACGTTCCCGCAGCACTATCGACTCGATCGACTCCCTCCAATGCCGACAACGTCGTTGCCACTGCTGCAATGTCATCGAGTCGATCCGCACCGACACCGTCGGCCACGACGCCAAAACTCTCGGCAGCATTGCCGCTGAACTCGGTACGAAGAATCTCCGATGCCTGCCTGCTTCCAGCGGATGTGGGCAGTACACGGTCATCGGGAGTGCCGAAGCTGACTCGCAGGAACGGGGTTCCCAGGAACAGGAGAAAGACCACGACGGTGGCGGCAATCGGGATCGGCCGACGCATGACGAGCGTTGCGAATCGATGCCATGCTCCTTCATGTTCCGCGCGAGCGGTGCGGCGTCGACCGATTCGAATGGAATCGACCCGGTGACCGAGTACCGCCAGGAGCGCGGGAAGCGAAACGATCGAAGTCACCAGTGCGAGGAGAACGACAGCCACGCCGGCATAGGCAAACGACCTGAGGAAATACAACGGGAAGACGAGTAACGCTGACAGGGAGACCGCCACTGTCAGGGCGCTGATCAGAATGGTTTTGCCGGCAGTCTGAACGGTGCGAACCACGGACTGCTCGACGGTGCGACCAGCGCTGAGCTCTTCGCGGAAGCGAGAGACGATGAACAAGCTGTAGTCGATGGCGAGTCCGAGACCGAGCGCCGTCGTGAGGTTGATTGCATAAATCGAGACATCTGCTGTAGAGCCGATGATGAAAAGACTGAGCAGAGTTCCGAAGATGGCGATCACTCCCACGAATAGCGGCAGTAGAGCGGCGATCAGACTTCTAAACACGAACAAAAGCAGAATCAGCGTCAACGGAACGGCGATCAGCTCGGCTCGCAATAGATCGCTTTCGATGGTATGGCCGATGTCGGCAAAGACAGCGTCACTGCCTCCGAGCAGGACTTCGAAGCTTCCTTGGGTGCCGGTGAACTCGTCATTGATGAGAGTGAGTTGTTCTTCGACGAACTCCTCGTCTCCGGTCAATTGGACGAGGACGAGAGCGGTGTCCCCACCGGTACTGCGAAGAGTTGGAGCGTTACCGAGCGACCAGAATGACACCACGTTGTCGACACCGTCAATTGCTTCGAGTCGTTCGGTGAAGGCTGATCCCTCGGACGTGATCGCTGGGTCACCGACATCTTGGCCTTGTGCGGTCAGAACGAGAACCACGTTGGGCTCGCCACCCCCGAAATGGTCCTCGAGCAGCGACTCTGCACGTGCGCTCTCCGAGGAGGGGTCGTCGAATCCATCGGTCTTCAGCACACCGAACGCACCAGTTCCGAGAGCCGCTGCAGCCAAGAAGAAGATCAAAGTGAAAGAGAGCACCCATCGCTTTCTGCGAACAGTGAAGAGGCCAAGTCGAGTCAACATGAGAGTTCCTTCCGGTCGGCGACGACAGCTTCTGGTGTCGCGCACAGTCATCATTGACCTCTTGCCTCGGTGACGACATGGGGCGTGGGCTGGTTTCTGACCCGTCCCATGGTCCCGGCACCGACCCGTACCGCAGTCCGGTCCCTTGCTCGTCGATGACCGATACGGTTTCGGTCATGAACGAATCGCCCGCTCCGACGGTGAGAAGGGTGCAGGTAGCGACGTCATTGGCTGTGTCGATTGCGGCCGTGATCGCGATTTTCGGCGAGCCAGATCACACATCCTGGATCACGCTCGTCTTCACATTCGTTGGGCTGATGCCCTGGGTGCTCGAGGCCCGTGGCACCCGGCTTCATCCGATGCTGTTTCTGTTGATGACCATGCTGCCCGCAGCTGCGGTGGTGCTCTTCGACAAGAATCCAGGTGGACTCTTCCCTGCATACATCGCAGTGGTCTGGATCACTCAGCGCACCACCAGTTGGGTCACCGTGGCAGTCAGTCTTGCGGCAACAACTGGAATGACCATTGGCTATGGCATCGTCGAAACCGCCGAGTTCGAAGGAACTGTCTACTTCCTTGGTGGAATCGGCGTTGCACTTTTCGCCGGTCTTTTGCTGCGCCGTCAAGAGAGGCTGCTCGATGAACTTCATGGAGCGACAGAGCGAGAGCGAGTGCACGCAGCATCCGAAGAGCGCACACGAATCGCCCGCGAGGTGCACGATGTCATCGCTCACTCGTTGACGGTGACGATTCTTCATGTCACCGGGGCGCGGCGCGCTCTGGCGAATGACCCACAACGCGCTGCCGAGGCACTCGAACGAGCCGAGGTCGTGGGCCGGGAAAGTCTTGACTCGATTCGTCAGGTCGTCGGTCTCCTGCGCGAAGTAGATGGAAACCCAGTTCCTCTCGAGCACACCGGTGACGCGCCCTTGCCATTGCTCTCCAATATTCCTTTGTTGATCGATCAATATCGAGCCGCTGGCCTGGAGATCGAAGACCACATCGATCTCGAGGGGGTAGCCGCAGACGCGATGACGTCGCTCACTGTCTTTCGTCTCGCTCAAGAGGGGATGACGAACGTGCTCCGCCATGCTCCAGGCGCTTCCGTGTCGTTGCGAATCCATCCCAGCGCAGATCACTCAGGCATCCATGTGAGAGTGGAGAATCCGCTCTGTGACGTCACCGTGCGACGGCAGCAAAAAGGCGCTCAGGGAATGGGATTGGCCGGCATGGCTGAGCGCGTGCGCGCCTGTGGTGGTTCGATCGAGATAGGGCCGACCGAATCGGCGACGTGGTTGATCGATGTCCAACTTCCCTTGGACCATGCGATGGAACTTCGATGAAGGTCACGGATCCGTTGACCAGCACGACCAGTGGCGTGAGGGTTGTCGTCGTCGACGATCAGCCTCTTGTGCGTTCTGGCATCTCGTTCATTCTTTCGACCGAACCGGGAATCCACGTGGTTTCGGAGGCTTCGAACGGAGAACTCGGTCTCGTGGCGGTGAGGAATTACCACCCTGACATCGTGTTGATGGATATTCGGATGCCTGTTCTGGACGGCATCAGCGCGACGCGCTCTCTGCACGACTCGGGTGGCCCGCCGGTTCTCGTGTTGACAACATTCGATGATGACGATGTCCTGTGGGGCGCGTTACAGGCAGGGGCTGCCGGATTCCTTCTCAAGGACACCCCTGCCGATGACTTGATCGCAGCTATTCGCATGATTGCCAAAGGCGGGTCATGGCTCGATCCGCGCGTGACCCCCCGAGTTCTCGAGGCGGTGCGGGACAACAGACGCGTCGCTGGTGATGAAGTACGCGGCTTCGAAAATCTCTCGCAACGGGAAGTCGAGGTTTTGGCACTGATTGCATCGGGGGCATCGAACCTCGAGATCGCTGAATCGCTGCACTTGAGCGAGCGCACAGTCAAAGGCCATGTGAGCAGCATCTTCACCAAGCTCGGCGCGCGTGATCGTGCGGCCGCCATCATCCTTGCTTTCGAGGCAGGTTTAGTGGCGCCAGGCTCTCGGTCGGTTGCCGACGTCACGTCTCTGGAAGGGCGGATTCAGACCCATGGCTGATGCAGAAGAGACAGGGCGCGTGCTGAGGTCCTATGCCTCAGCGTGGCTGGCGGGAGATCTCGACGCAGTGCTCTCGGCGTATCACGACGACATCGAACTGCACTACAAGGGTCGCAGCCCACTTGCTGGGACTCACGTTGGTCGGGATGCAGCTTTTGTTGCTCTTGGCCAAGCATCGATACGGACAGCGCGCACGCTCATTGCTGTCGAGGACGTGCTGGTTGGTGATTCACTCGGTGCACTCATAGCGGTCGAGGACTTGGGTACTCCGCCTCGACGAGTCCGGCGTGTCCTTCTGTATCGCGTGCAAGACGAGAAGCTGCGTGAATGCTGGCTGTTCGACGAGGATCAGCGGTTCATCGATGAGATGTGGTCCACCCAAGCATGACCAACCTCGCACTCGAGGAGTCATCGAACTGAGAAAAATCAGTCGATGCTTACAGCGACCTGAGTCTCATGAGTGGTAGTGCGAGTGCCAGACCGAAGGACAGGTTGAAGAGAGCATGAGTGGGGTGGCTGAGCACCAGCGACATCCCCGTGTCGAGGTCGAACCACAGCGCGAGTGAGCGCGCCATGAGCGGTATCACCCACGATGATCCGTCCCGCAATGGGCCGCGTACGAGTTGCAGGAGTGTCAGTGTCCATCCGGCCAAGACGGCCCCGAGGACCATGTAGGGAAGTTTCAGGTACTCCTGGACATCGTCGGTGTCGATTGCCTCCGATGGGCCGAAACCGAGCGCGGAGAACAACGACCCGGCTACCGACCCGGCGAAGACGAGAAGTCCGGCGTAGATGAGAACGAGAGCGAGGACGGCTTCGAGCCAACGGATCCAGAAGATGCGAGACGTCATGGGACGACGATACGTCAGCGGTACAGCGGTCTCGTCACTGCGTGCTCAGTGACCGCCACCAGGCGACTGTTGCGGCTGCACCGTTGTCGATCGATGTTGCGCGAACTCCGAGCTCGTTCTCCGTGCGAGTCGAGTCCGTGATGAAGGGTTCAGCGAACTGATACCAGGTCTCTTTCAGTTCGCGAATCATCGGAACTGCGATGCCACCGACCGTGATCGCTATCCGGGGAAGTGCCGACACCTTGACCTGCGTGCCAGCTGCTCGTGCGAAGGCTTCGACCATCTCTTTTTGTGTCACAGCGGGTGCGTTCGGGACGAGCCACGTGTGGCCTGCGGCCTGTGGCTGTGTGATGACTGCGACGAAGGTTGAAGCGATATCGGGCATGTAGCTGACGCTGTGTAGAACGTCGAGCGAACCGAGCATCGATACCTTCTTGTCGGCATCACAGTAGAAGGAACTCTGTTGCACTCGGTTGCTGCGTTCGAACAATGGTGAAACGAATTGATCAAGCCCCTAATGGCCGACGGCAATGTCCAAGTGGTCTTCGAATAGTGCCTCCAGTGGTGGGCAATGAGGGATATGGATGGGACGTGGCTGCCACATGGAGTCGATCCAAATTCTCAGTGGTCGAAGACTTGCGGGACCTCGGATTGAC
>JBJTGN010000301.1:0-5494 GCA_046093905.1 Actinomycetota bacterium | reverse complement strand
TGGCGATGGAGGCCGTAACGCTCGCGATCCCGCTCTCCGGGCGGGTCGAGTTCTGGCCACGAATGACCGAGTTCCTCGAACGCCAGACCTGGCCTCACGACCAGACGCGGCTCCTACTGGTCGATACCAGCCAGTCAGCGGAGTTCGGGCGGACCGTCCGGCAATCGCTCGCGACGTGCGACTATCCCCAGGTCCAGTACCTCGCCCTGGCAGTGGCCGATCCGGGCCTGGCGGACGAGACCCGCCGGGGACCGGGGGTCCGCCAGCGGGTGCAGGTGGCGATGCGGCGGATCTACAACCGGGTGCGGGAAGAGACCACGACAGAGTATCTGTGGATCGTCGAGGACGACATCCTGCCGCCGGTTGACACCTGCGAGCGGCTGCTGCGGTCATTCGACGCGACGACGGTTTCGGTCTCCGGGGTCTACCAATCCCGGTTCCATCCCGGCTACGTGGCGTGGGACCAAGGCGGGCGGATCTTCACCGAGCGGGGGGACGGCGTACAGGTCATCGGTGGGCAAGGGTTCGGGTGCGTGATCCTGCGCAAGTCCGTGCTGGATGAGCACGTGATCCACCACGGTGGACGGGGGGATTACGATCCGACGTTCTATGCCGAGCTGCGGGGAACTCGCTGGCGGGCGAAGGTGGATTGGGAATGTGAGGTGGGGCATGGGTGACGACAGTGTCTCACGACAAATGAAGCGAAGCCGGGGAGTGAGCAGTCCGCATCGCCAAGCCGCCAAAATAACCGAAGGGCTTGAGGCAGACTCAGTTTCGGTTCTCCAATGGACCAACCGCATCCGAGGTTGTGCCGGACGAAATCCCCTCAGGCAACAACCGCCAGCGGCTGGAGTGGAGTGCAAACAACGTCTCTGCAGAAGTTCTCCCGGAGCGCCGTCCCAGGGGCAAAGTCAGAAGCCGGGCGGTCTCGTGACCGCCCGGTTTTTTCAACTTCGGGCCAGGCATCCATACTTGCAACCTTCGTGGCACGATGCCGCGACTTCTTGAAAGATGTCACCTCTCCTCACTCAACAACCCGTTCCGACGAAATCCCGCATCGCGGAAGCGCAGCAGGACCAGTCAGGACTTGGCGACCTTTTTCGCAGCGAAGCCCAACCGCCTTGACACGCAACAGCCGGCGAAACCGCCCATGCAGAGGATCCAGGTGGAGGGCTCAGGGACCGCGGCAGGATCTTGGACGGCCGTGAGGGTAATGACGGATGGGTTCAGAGCGTCGTAGTACGGGTCGAAGTAGCGGATTTGGTACCAGTTCAATCCCAGTTGAAAGATCGATCTGTCGGCGTATCCAACGAAGTGCTCGCCAGCCGTCAGTGTGTCGTAGTCGACCAAAAGAAACTTTTTGCCGAATGAAAGTAGTGCGTCGTTTTCGATCGTGAGCGCCAGGTCTGCGACGGGGATATTGAAGGCTGGGGAGAGGGTGAGGTCGTGCACACTCACATGCTGCGCCGTCTGAGCGGTGGGATCGATGCGCAGGTTGAGGGTGCCCCCAATCAGGAACGAGAGATCGCCTTCGATAGTGAACGAGGATTGGTTCCCCGCAACTCCCAAAATGCCGCCGACGACGACAAGGCCTTGACCCGACAGCGTGCCTCCTCCCCCGAGTTGACCGGAAACATTAACCATGCCATCGTTGTGGAGATTCATCCTATTGGTATACAGCTCATAGTGCTCCCTGATTGAGAGTTCGCCGTTCTGGGCAATGTTGACATTGCCAATCGTGTTGGAAGCGAACGTTCCGCGCAGGGCGAGCGTGGCCCCGGCCGCGACATTCACCGTGCCACCCGTCAACTCGAAGTAGTCCTGCACGAAAGTGGAACCCGATCCGGCGATGTTGACCACCGCCAAACCGTTCGCGAGGGAGAAGCCCGCCGAGAAGCCAGACGTGTCGTACCCACCGGGGTTGTTGGCGTTGATCATGGTCGTACCTCGAAACTCTGCGACTTGTGCGTTGATCGCCGAGTCGCGAAGGCTGTCGAGAAAAGTCACTGTGGCGTTGTCGAGAACCAGCGTGTCGGTCACGGTGAGATGTCCGCGATCGGCGAGCTGGAGCGTGGAGCCATCGATGAGAAGGCCCCCTTCGACGCGGAGGTGTGCGTAATCGAAAGTGCCGTCAGATCCGCTGATGTTGAGAGTGCCGCCGTTGCGGACGACCATCCCGGCAGTCACGACTCCCCCTGTGACAGCGGGCGTGACACCGGTGGCGAACGTCACGAAAGAGTGATCGATGGAGAGCGTACTGCCATTGATGTCGGCGGTGTTTCCATCCGTGCTCGACCATCGCAGCGAATCGACTACGAACGAACTAGCGCTGTCGCCGCAGCGAGACATCGTGAACGTGCTTCCGCCGGGCACGAAAAGGTCGGTGCGGGACGGAATCTGCCCGGACCAGGTGTCGATCGTCGAGGAACCCGAGGCCGTGAAGGTGAGCGGAGAAGGGTCGAGGGCAGACGACGTGAACACGGGCGTCGCCAGCGCTCCGTTATAGGACGAGTTGTTCATCGTCCAGACGTGCGGTGCTCCGGAGAGCTTCAGCACGTTACTCTGCGGATTGACGTTGACGTGGTCGAGCGAGACCTCCTTGACGGCGATCGTGCCATGGTAGGCATTGGAGAGGTCGCCGTTTCCATCGGTCGCGCTGATGAAGACATTGCGGACGGTCGTGTCGGCCGACCGGATTGCGAAATACTCGAAGCTCTGTTCGTAGGTCGAGGCGCTCTGCCAGTCGATTTTGAGCGGCGGGGGCGGCACTTGAAACCAGACGAGCGAATTGTGATTGGAGAGGCCCATCGTTGGCGTGGAGGTGACTGGAACCGTAAACCGTTGTCCGTTGGTGCCAGTCGCGGGGTTGGGCAGCTGATCGATCAGGGCAAGGAGGGGGTGATCGTTGTAGATCGGTGCGGCGTGCGCTGCGGGAAGCCAGGCGTGAAGCGCGGTGGCGAGGGCAGCGACGATCATGGCTCGGCGGGCCGAGGAAGCCCGGCCGGGCATCGCGGGGGTTGAGGGGATGACGCTGCGGGGAAATGCGGGGAGGCTCATGTGATGTCTATCTGGGGTGTGAACCGAAAAGAGTTTTTTAGGAGTGCGACTTCGTGTGAATTCTAAACGCGATCGACTCGGTCCACAACGCAACCGGTACGAATCGTCGACGAATGATGACTTCAAGGATGTAGACTCCGCGTGCTAGACTCGGGTGGTTGAGCATGATCAGGAGGATGGACAGGCCGTCCCCCGGCTCGACCGACGCGTGATTTTGAGATGAGCGCGATCTTCTGTCAATTCAGATCACGAAGATCTGGTTTCGGATCTTGGACAGAACCGCTGTGTCTGGGAGGACTGGTTTGTTGACCACCTACTCTGTCGACCATCTCCCCTCATCGTGAAATCACCTGAAAGGTGACATGCAGCCTGACTTCGATGGCCTGCTGTCAAGTCGCGTTGTTCTGCGTACGGACAGCATCGCCGATTTGCACGCGTACATCGCTGGAATGGAGGTCCGGCTGCGGCGCACAGATGAGAGTCGCGGTCCGGTCGCCATCGAACTCCGGCACGCGCCGCTGGGGCGTATCGATGTCGGACTGTTGCTCACCAACATCTCGTTGAACGCCGAGTCGGCCAGAACGCCTGACGCGCCGTTTCTGGTTCAATTGCCTCTCCATGGCGGCTGCACTCTGGAGATCGATGGTTGCGCGGTCGCAATCCCGCCGGGATCCGGAACGGTCATTTCGCCGGGCCAGCACGTGCGTCGCTCCTCCGAGCCGGGTACCACTCTGTTATTGAGCGTTACTGGCAGTCTGGTGCGTTCGCGAATTGAGTTGCATACGCGACGTGCGCTCGACCGGCCGCTCGTTTTCGAGCCTCTCATCGAGTCAGACGCTGAGACAATTCGACAATACTGGCGTCTCATGGCCGAGGCGATCGATCGCGACGTCGCCGTCGCCGGCGGTCCGCTCGCCCGCGTTTTGGAAGAGGGACTGGTCGATCTCTTGCTTCGATTGCAACCGCACAGCCACTGGCGCAGTTTCAACGAAGCGGAAGCGACGGCCCGATCCCATCTCGTCGAGATCGTCGCTGCGCATGTGGACGCCCACCTCGCGGAACCTCTCTCTGTGCAGGACCTGGCCGCGATTGCCGGCTGCAGCGTCCGAGTTCTCCAATCGATTCTCCTGGAACTTCAAGGCACCACTCCGGTGGCCTTCGTTCGCTGCCGCCGCCGCGCCGCGGCCAGAAAGATGCTCGAAAACTCGGACTCCGGCATGTCGATTACCGAGACCGCACAGCGGTGTGGCTTTTTGCAACTGGGCCGTTTCTCAGTCGAATACAAGGCGACCTATGGCGAGTCTCCGTCGCAGACAAAGCAGCGCGTCGCAATGCACAGAAAGTCCGTCGCGGTGAATTGACTCAGGGAAAACTGAGGGAAAGCCGGGACGACCCTGTGTGTGAATGTCGCCGAAGTCCACCCCAAGTGGTTTCCATATGTCGGGTTACGACCGACCGTGTGTCACTGGATTCATCTTGGGGTTGTGCACAAGACACTGTGATGTCACGGATGCGCACATCAGTCACCCGAGCCGTGAGTGTCCGTGTACTGCTCGTGTCACTCGTCCTCCCCTTCGCGTTTTGCTCAACCCGAAGTAGTCCGATGCCGCGCTCGCCTCGCCAGTTCGTGTTTGATCCGCAGGGAGTGGGGGGTGACCCTAGTATCAACCGGTTTGTCTGACGGTCGATGCTGTGTGGCTGGGTTCCTCCGCCCCAAAGGTCGTATGTCATTGGCGGCTGCCAAAAAACCAATCCGGGTTGCCTGAGAATCGGCGAGTGGGTCGAAGGGGGCGCGAGTCGTAGGCTGGGTGTTTTGCTTCCTGGCAGAGACGGCGATGGCAAAGCACACCACCATTCAGTCTTACCGCGACAAGGCGTTCCGCCCTGCAAGTGGACCGTCGAAGACGGCTTGCCCCATTCGACGAACTCCGAAGAAATCCCAAACCCAGCAGGTCTTTGTCTGTAAACGACTTGTGTCGCCTAGGCGGACTCGTGCAAGGTTTGGTAAGCTTTCGACACAAGTTCCTCTCGGGGAGCTTTTTGCGGCAGCCTCGGGCTCGAGGCTGGTTTGGCAAGTTGAGAAAGCCGAGATGCAAATCTCGGCTTTTTTTACGTCTTGGGGTTTCCACTGACGGTGTCGACAAGGCCGATTGGTCGGTGGGGGAGGTTTTCGATGTCGACCGTACCGACTTCGCCGTCTCTCTTTGATGAGTTGCCGACTTTGTTTGCCGGGGGCCCGACGCCCGAGATGATCCTCGAATTTCACCCCTCCCCGTCGTCCATCAACCGGGCGAATCGGTTGCTCGAAATGAGCTGCAACAATGCGTTTGACGAAGACACTCGCCAGGAGTTGGCGCAGTGTGAACAGGCGGATCGTCTGATGCGGCTGGTGAAGGATCGTCTCCGTGCGAACCAGACTAGGGCGTTGCCTCCGCGA
>JBJTGN010000300.1:0-26436 GCA_046093905.1 Actinomycetota bacterium | reverse complement strand
CATGGGCGCGTTGGGTCTCGTGGATCTCGAGGGGCGCCCTGAGCTTTGGGGGGTTATACCCGAACTCTTGGCCTGATGCGATCAGAGCCGCAACATCTTTCCCGAAGCATGATCCGCCCCCCCCCACACCGGTGTGGGGTGGGGCGGATCATGCTTCGGTAAAGATGTTGCGGCTCTGATCGCATCAGGCCAAGAGTTCGGCTATACCCCACCAATGCTCAGGGCGACCATCGAGATCAACGAGACCCAACGCGCCCATGCGGTTCGAAAACTCCAGCAGGAACTGCACATCCTCAAGGGGCGCCGAATCGCTGTGTTTGGATTGACTTTCAAACCTGGGACCGATGACTTGCGCGACGCCCCGGCGCTGGACATCATCAGGCGAATGATCGCGGCCGGGGCGGTCGTTTCTGCTTTCGATCCGGTCATCAAATCGTTGCCAACGGAGTTCGCAGCGGTTCGGCTGACCCGGGACGTCTACGAGGCTGCAGACAGAGCGGACGCAGTTCTTGTTGCAACGGAATGGCCGGAATTCCTGCTGATCGATCCGGCGGAACTTCGTCGTGTCATGAGGGGGGATTTGGTTGTGGACGGACGCAACTGTTTGCCTGCCGAGAATTTCAAAAGATGCGGCCTACGTCTCGTCGGATTCGGCTGGTGACCCGATGGCGATAACCCCCCCCTGGATGGACCGGACCGATGCGCGTGCGTTGCCGCCAGTCGGCAGCCACCGAGATCAGGTACTCAAACTCGCACTGCGGCACCGCTACCTGCTCGAATTCACCGACGCGGTGACCCTCACCCTATCCGCCGCCCTCGGCGCGGTGATCCTGAGCCATGTCAGTCCCGTGAGAGCCGGGGGACTGGGTATCCGTGATGTCGCCCTCGCGGCCCTTTCGATGGCGATCGCACTGCACATGCACGGTCTCTACCACCGTCCTGCATCCCGTTTGCGACCGACCGAGTGGTGGCGCCCCGGCATGGTTGCCCGATGCCTTCCGACCGCCGCCCTCCTAGCCCTGGCTTTCGACGCCTTCGTCCTCCGTGGTGGACGGATGACCCTGACCGCAGCGGTGGCGATGACCGTGCCGGCGGTGCTCCTCGTTCCGTTCGGACGGCGCTTCATGGTGCGGACCTTCGATCCGGCCGTCACCCGCATTCTGGTCGTGGGTTCAGGACCTATCTCGGAACGCCTGACGTCCAGGTTGAAGAGATGTCCGGATACCCGGGTCGTTGGTCACGTCGATGACAATGTCCCCTCCGGGACCAACGTTCTGGGCGGACTTGACGACTTGGCCGCCATCTGCGAGACCTATGAGATCGACCGGGTCATTCTGGCCTTCCCGAGTGCCAGCGACTCGACTGTCCTGAAAGCTATGCGGACACTCGAGGGCAAGGTCCCCGTCTCGGAAATGCCGCGTTATTTCGAACTCCACAACTGGCGCAGTGAGACTGAGGATCTGCAGGGCATCACCCTGGTCCACCTCCCCACGGCTTCGCTTGGGCCCTGGGCGCAGGCCACGAAACGCATGATGGATGTCACTCTGGCGACCTGTGCGCTGCTGGCCGTTTCCCCGCTTCTCGCGATCATCGCGATCGCCATCAAGTTGGACAGTCCCGGTCCGGTGTTCTTCCGGCAAGAGAGGACAGGCAGGGCGGGCAAGCCGTTCTCGATCTTCAAGTTCCGCTCAATGACTGTCGAAGCCTGGGATCAGCGCCATGCGGTCGCACAGAGCAACGAGGTCGATGGACCCCTCTTCAAGATGGAAACCGACCCGAGGGTCACCCGGGTGGGCGCCTTCATCCGTAAGACGAGCCTCGATGAGTTGCCCCAGTTCATCAATGTGGTGCGGGGCGAGATGTCCCTGGTGGGTCCACGCCCCTTGCCGACCGAGGAAGCGAATCAGATCGACGGGGCCGGGCTGGCCCGTCTCGACGTCTACCCCGGGATCACCGGACTGTGGCAAGTGTGTGGTCGAAGTGACCTGACCTACGCTGATCTGCAGCACCTCGACTCCGTCTACGTACAGTCATGGTCACTGATGTGGGATCTACGGATCCTGCTGCAGACGCCGAGGGTCGTATTCGCTCGTCGCGGGGCGTACTGACCGCGCGTTATCTCGCCGCCTGATCGCGCGGCCGGGGCGGTTCCTCGGAGCCACGCCTTCCAGCAGTGTCCGGTACTGGTCGTAGATCCGATCCCAGGACATCGTCTGGCGAACTTTGGTTCCAAGTGACTGGGCCTCGGCGACGCGGTGGGCCTCGTTTTGCTCGAATTCCCGGATGGCCCTGGCGACGTCGTCACTGTTGCGGTTGAAACAGATGGCCTGCAATCGGTGGTTGGGCGCCTCGACGACCTCGCGGTTGAAAATCGTGTCAATACACATGACGGGGACGGATAGTCCGGTCACGCGAACCAGTGCGGGGTTGATTCCGCCGAGCGAATGCCCGTGCAGGTAGGCACGCGAATTGAGAATCACCTGAGTCAGGTATTCCTGATCCTTGATCAGTCCGAGGAAGCGAACCCGCTTACCCGCTGCCATCTGCTGAAGCGATTCGAACCAGTCCGATTCCGGCAGATGCCCGGCGATGAGCAGTTGGCGCGGCGAACCGGATTTGATGAACCCTTCGACCAGTAGATCCGTGAGGTTATGAGGGGTGATCCGGCTCATGATCAGGTAATACCCCTCGGGGTACTCCTGGGCCAAGTCGATGTCCCGCTTCGGCTCCAATTCCGCGGAGCAGCCGTAACCCGCCCAGTCGAGGTTCAGGTGGAACTTTCGCCGATATAACTCCTGCATGTGGATGGAATCTGTGATGGTCTTGTTTGAGAAAAGCCGGGTGAGGTAGGCACCGACGGTGAAGAACACCTGCCGGAATCCCCATGGCCACTTCGGGTCTCGCCACATCATGCCGTCGACGTTGGAGAGGACTCGCTTTCCGAAGAGGCGGGGAAGCCACATGTAGATGCCATTTTGGATGAATGCGCAATAGATAACGTCACAGTTCGATCGCGCGGCGGCCCACGAGGATTTCCAGGCGATGAAGAACTGGCCGCTGAATTTCCCCTCACGAGTGCTGTGGAAGATGCGCCTGACGCCGCCGTCGATTACATCGCTGGTGATGCCTTTGGCGATGGTTTCCTCAGTTGCCCAGGCGTGAATGGTGAATGTGTCGCCGTCACGGACGAAACGCGGACCCAGTTCCCTGATCAGATCCTCATGGCCGGCGTAACTCCACCCGCGGGTGCCAATGACCTCGATGTCCATGACGTTTCTTCCTCGTCGAATCACCTGGGCGAAAAGAACTGTTTCATCTCTTCGAGTTGCGTGCGGATGCTCTTGGTCGCGACTTTGCCGGACAGCGAATGCACGCTGGCCAGGCTGCGGTCGGAAGCCTCCGCCGCCTCCTGAGGATTGATTCGCAGATCTAATTCGTAGACGTCGCTCATCAACTGGACAAGCTCGAACTTCGTGACTACCTCCGGCGAGTGGATGTGGAAGATGCCCCGCTGGTACAGATCCTGCTCTTCAATGGCCCTAATCACCTCACTGAGGTGCGTGGTCGTCACCCCGTTCCATCGATGATTGGTGAAGCCGTTGACCTCTTTGCTGTGCTGACTCATCGCCCAGGACAGCAGTGAGCGTTGCTGGCCTGACTCCTCCCCGATGATGGACGTCCGCAGGGTCATGGCGTCAGAGGTGTCGCCGCCGTTTTTGCTCATCCCGTAGACGTCCTCAGCGTCGAAGAAGTCCGTCTCGCTGTAGTTGCCCTTGCGTCCGCTGTACACACAGTCCGTCGTGACGTGGTAGCAGTGGATTCGGTCCTTGCAGAGCAGGCCCAGATTCCGGGGGAAGACGGTGTTGACGCGCAGTACGTCTTCGATGGACATGGTGGCGATCTGCGGCTTGATCACTCCGGCGCAGTTCACGACCATGTCAACGTCGTCGATCAACGGAACAAAGCGCTCGAACGGGTCGCGCGCGATGTCGAAATCGGCTCTGGAAATGCTCTTTACGCTGTATCCGGCGCGCTCGAGATCCGCCGCGACGGCGTAACCGAGCATGCCTTTTGATCCGACAACGAGAGCCCGTCTCTTTTGCATCCCCCGATGTTACTTGGTCAGCGTTCTTCGACCGTCCACGGATCCCAGTAGCGGGACTCCCAACGAACGTCGTCGTCGAGACTGTCTTCCAGCGTCGCCGTCGACAAAAACATGAGTCGAGCATCGTCCGTCAGCGACATGAATCCATTCGCATACCCGGCCGGGATGGCCAGTACTTTCGGCGCTCTCTCGGAGAGCACATGGCGGTGAATCTTCAGATCTTTCGAGGGGTTGTCCCAGTCGTCAATTTCGACGGCTGCGACTAGCGCAGAGCCTTTGACCACCACAACGTATTTTGCTTCATGCCGGTGTGCGTGCCATGCGCGGATGAAACCTTTCCGATGGTTGTCTACGATGTAGAAGCGCTTGACGCCGGCGAAGTCGAAGTCGTTGACGAAGCTCACTGAACCGCGATCGTCGACTGCGACACCGCCGGTCAGCAGCATGGGTTCACTCATGATCACTGCCCCCCGATTTCCTGCAGATACGCGACGTTCGAATATCGGCTGTGGTCGAGGTTCTTGATCCGGCCTGTCTCGGCGAGGAACTTGACCTCTTCGATGCCGTCATCGATGGATGACACAGGATTGAATGCGAAGGTGTCCCTGGCCTTCTGGCTTGAAACCCGGTAGTTGCGGGTGTCCTGGAAGGGCATTTCGGTGGTTTCGATCACGCAGTCTGGGAAGTGGTTTCGGATCTGATACGCGAGATCGATAATTCGCACATTCTGCCGATGCAGGTTGAAGATGCCGCGATGGTCGGTGTCGACGTTCGCCGTGACCGCGCGCGCGACATCCTTAACGTGCAGCAGAGGCCGGAACTGATCGCCGCCGAACACCGAGATCTTGCCCGCGGTGTGGGCGCGCATCGTCAAAACGTTGACCACCAAGTCCATGCGGATTCGGGAGTGAAGATCGCCTACACCGAAAAGAGTGCCCAGTCTGAAGATGATCGCGTTTTTATCCTGGAGGATCTGCTCTGCGTTCAATTTCGTCGCTGCGTAGAGCGACAGCGGGTTGGTGGGCGAGGACTCATCAAGTTCCTTGTCCTGGGCTCCGTACACCGAGCAGGTCGACATGAAGATGATGCGGCCGTCGAAGTTCGCGGCGAGCCACCCCACGGCATTCTCGTTCAGCTCAAGCGTCAGTTCGGGGTTTAACTGGCAGGCCCCATCGCCGACAATTGCGGCCAGCCAGATGACGATATCGGCCCAGCGGAGGTGGGCGAGCAGGCGATCGGTGTCGCGGATGTCGCCGAAGGCGAAGTCGACCTCCTTGCGGAAAGAATCCTCATACAGCAGGTTGTCGTAGACGCGCACACTGTGTCCGGAGCTGTGGAGCATGTCGGTGATCGCGCCGCCGACATAACCGGCACCGCCAACGATGAGAACGTTCATCAACTAAAGCTTCCTTTGCAAGATATCGACGATGTGTTCCGAGGTCTTTCCGTCGCCGAGCCACTGGACGTCCGCTGGGGACACGGAGTAGCTGTTGAAGAAGGCAAGTGTCTTTCGTGCCATCTCCGCTGTTGGCTCGGTCTCCCCGACAAGAATACTGTTTCCATTCTCGACTGATTCCGGGCGTTCGGTGAAGTTGCGCGGAACAGCTACCGGAACGCTTAACAGGGGGCATTCCTCCTGACTGGTTCCCGAATCCGAGATGACGCCGTAGGCGTGGTACTGGAGTTCCAGGTAGTCCAGGAAACCGTAGGGTCCGTGGAGTTCGACTCGGGGCTTGTCCCTGAGCAGCCCGTGCTCCTCGGTCATCCGCACAGCCCGCGGGAATCGGACGAGTCGCACCTGCATGGACAGTTCCTGGCCCACCGCGTTGAGGTACTCGAGCATGTGGTTGTACTGCTGCGGGTCTTTCAGGTTCTCGTTGCGATGAATATCGGCGACTAGGTAATCGCGGCTTTTCGGCCCGCTGGGCATATGGTCGGCGACGACTTCAACAATGGTGTTACCAACGACGAAGATGGAATCCGGGTCTTTGTTTTCTCGAATCAGCCGTTCGCGGTAGAGGTCGGTGTAGACGAACACCAGGTCGGAGACGTAATCGCAGCAGACTCGGTTGACCTCCTCGGGCATCCGACGGTCATAGGAGCGCATTCCGCCCTCGATGTGCCCGATGCGGTAGCCCTCCTTGAACATGGGCACGGCCACCAATGCGGAGTTCGAGTCGCCGAGGAAAAGGACAAGGTCAGGCTCGATGGCCTCGCGTCTCAGCAGGTAAATGACTTCCTTGGACAGATACGACAGTTGTTCGAAATGATTGGCACTGTTCTTGCCGGTTTCCAGTACATAGTCGGGCTTTCGGATCTCAAGCTCATTGAAGAAGATCTGGCTCAGCTCATCGTCGTAGTGCTGCCCGGTGTGGATCATGATGTGCCGGAAGGATTCGTCGAGCTTCTCGAAGACTTTGCTCATCCGGATGAAGTCGGGCCGGATGCCCGTGATCGTGACCACCGTCCTTGTCATTTAGCGATTTCCCAAGTCTCCAGCACGTGTTTCCATTTTCCGCTAGTTTGCGGCCAGTCCTGCTTGCTCTTCCGGCGACCGCTGCCGGCGATATTCCCCGGGGTCGATGCTAGCCTAGCGAGTGCCGCCGTGAAAAATGGCCCGGTCACGACATGATCAGACACGCCTGAAATCCGAACAACTCTGGAGGCCAATTTGACCGCCGACCACTTGTCGGTTCGGATTTACAATCCATTGCATAAATTGCTTGAGCATTTCGTTAAGGGTCTTTCAGAGACTCTTAACGCGGGTGGCATTTCCACCGTCCTACTTCCTTCTCCCGACGGGGAAGTGGGCGGCGAAATCCGCGCCAAGGCTCTTGCTTTGGGGGCGCATGTAAGCAGTGCGCGTCGATATGTGCATCAAAGCGGAACTAATGTCGTCGCATGGCCACTGCTGGGCTGGTGGGAGATGCCCCTCTGGCGGCACAGGACACACAAAACATTGATCGTCATGCATGACCCGGAACCTCTAGGCCGGCAAAACGGAATTTCACCGCGTGCGGCGCGGTTGTCCCGGCTCGCCTCCGGGTCGAAATGGCCGCAACTTGTGGTGCTGAGTCCCGAAGCGTACGAAATTTCGGCGCAGTACTTCGATCGGGCTCACATTCATATGGCACCACATCCAATGGCGTTGCCTTCGGCAAAAGAAGACAAAACCGCGAGCCGAACCATTCTCGTCCTAGGCAGATACAAGCCGGCGCGCGATCTGGAAATCATGACAGCCATTGCTCCGGTATTGCGCGCCGGTGGATGGGAACCGACTGTCGTCGGCAGTGGCTGGCCGCTAATACCCGGCTGGCGTGTCGTCGATAAGTTCCTCAGCGAAGCCGAGATTGACACGCTACTGCAATCGGCCGCTGTGGTGCTTTTGCCCTACCGATTCTATTTCCAGAGTGGAGTGGTATTGCGCGCTCTGGAGGCTGGGGTACCTGTGGTCGGCCGTGAAACCGGATTTCTATCGTCCATTCTCGGTACTGGGTTCCCCGGGTTGGTGAAAACGTGGGACGACCCGGGCTCGTGGATCCTGGCGGTGGAGGCCGCGGTGGCGGGTCAGGCCAATCAGTTACTCGCGGCAGCGGCGTATTCCCGCCGCGGAACGTCTGAATGGTGCTCGCTTCTTTCGTCATCGGCGCTTAATGGCGAATAATGCCGGCGAGCTTCCACTCATCGTCAGGTAAATTCAGTCGTCATGCTAACCAAGGACAGGGGCAGTAAGGTGAGAGACACTCACGCCGCGTAATTGATCGACCTGACCCGGTATTACTGCACAGCCGATGTTTGCCCCCTCAGTTATTGGCAACGTGATCGTGTATCTCGACACCGGCGGCCATTTCACGGGAACCTACGCCCAGACCCTGGCGCCTGCCCTTGAAAAGGAGTTGATCCGGGTTCTGGGTGCGTAGCAGGGCTTAGCCGCGATAGTCGGCCTGGTAGGCACCGTGGACCGGTGTGTCGATCGCGAAGATCGCACCGGCAGCGGCCTCGCTTTGTCCGGCTACCCCCTGCCGCGAGGTGGTGATGTAGAGCGTGGTGCGGCCTGCCCCACCGAAGGTGCATGAGCTGCTCTGTGTGATGCCCGGCACGTTGATGGTCTCGACTAGCTGTCCCACGACGTCATAGTGATTGACCGCGCCGGCACCCCACAGCGCAACCCAAAGTCCATCTTCCTCATCGATGGCCATTCCGTCCGGGTATCCCGGCGTATCTTCCACGGCGATATGCGGCCGACGCTCACTCCACGCCCCGGTGTCGGGATCGACATCGAACACATCCACCCGGCGAGTCGGTGTGTCGATATAGTAGACGCGGGTGCCATCGGCGGACCACTGAACTCCGTTGGAGATGGAGACCGAAGCCAGGATCTCTGTGACGGCGTGGTCGACGCCGATACGCAATACTCTGCCAGCGCCCGGACGCTCGTCGTAGGCCATGGTGCCGACCACAAAGCCGCCCAGCGGATCACAGCCGCCGTCGTTGGTGCGGACGGCCGGATCGTCGACGAGGTCGGCGATCGGTTCGAAGTTCGAAAACCGCTCGTCGGCGCCGACCACGCCATGTTCGGTGGCCAGCGCGTACCCACCTGATGATCGGCGCCGGATGACGCTGACCGCTCGGCTCGGCACTGTGTGTCGCGAAGCGCGCCCGGATTCGTCAATAGCCACGATGGCGCCGGCGAGGACATCGGCGCATAGAAGCCGGTTTGTCGTGGCGTCCCAGAATGGGCACTCGCCGTGAGCGGTTACCGGGGAAGTGAAGAGTTCAGCGTCGCGCATTCGGGTCACGGCTGGACCAACCTGTCGTTCAGTTAGAGTTTTCCGGACGGACGCAGAGTATCTTCTGCCTGCCGACGGCCGCTGCGGTCGGGTAACCGGGTAATCTCGCCTACGTGCTTTCTCATTCCGACGGTGCCGACGGGTTCGGGGCGGTGGATATTCATGCCTGACGCGAGCGGATCGGCAGCCAAGTCTCTTCAGTCCTACAGATCGTTCGGTGTGCGACGCGTTTCTGGTTGGCTGGCGCCCGAAGTTCTCTCGGTGCTTGCGGTTCTCGATTCGGTCCAGCGTTCCAAGGGTGTCTCCGGAGCGGTTGCCGAGATTGGCGTTCACCACGGTCGGCTGTTCATCGGCCTCAATCTGCTCAGGCGTGATACCGAACGTGCTGTGGCAATTGACGTTTTCGGTGAGCAAGAATTGAATACCGACATGTCCGGGAAAGGCGACCTATCGATCTTCCTGAGAAACGTCCGCCGCTGGTCGACCACCGACGGTGTGGCGATCCACCAAGGTGATTCGACACAGTTAACGGCGGCACAACTTGGCGAAGCGGCCGGTGGTGCGATCCGTCTTTTCAGCGTCGACGGCGGGCATACCGAATCCACAGTCCTGAACGATATGAAGCTGGCTGAGTCAACTCTCGCACCCGGTGGGGTGGTTATCGCAGACGACGTATTCAATGAGCAGTGGCCCGGTGTATCGACTGGCACCCTTAGGTACATGGCAGAGGGCGGACTTCTAGTCCCATTCGCCATTGGTTTCAACAAAGTATTTTTCTGTTCGCCGAATTACGCAGCAGCCTATCGGGATTCGCTTCATCGCCGTTTCGACAAGCGTTACCTGGTCTTTGTGAAGCTGTCTGAATTTGCCCTACACGAGGTCTTGATCATCGCGCGGGTGCCTCGGCGCCCTAGGAGCTTGGTCGCTCGAAATCAAACTGCAAGAGCCCTTTACCGCCACATGAAAGCGGTACTCCCGACTCGGGGCTGATGACATTTGCAGCGCCACGATTTTCACCGGCGGAAATTCGCCGGCAAGACCCTTTTGTCACGCTGCCCCGGAATGGGTATTCGGCATGACCATGTCCGTGGTCGGCCCTAGGCCCGAAGTAGGCGATCGTGGTCGCGATACCACGCCACCGTCCGCTGAATCCCTTCCGGCAGCGAAATTCTGGAGCGCCAGCCTAAATAGGCGAGCTTGGAGACGTCGAGCAACTTCTGTGGTGTCCCATCGGGCTTGCCGGCGTCCCACAGGGTCTCACCGGTGAAGCCGACGGCGGCGGCGATCGTGTCGGCGATCTCACGGATCGTTACATCTGTTCCACTGCCGACGTTGACCTGCTGGGGGCCGTCGTAGTGCTCAAGTAAGTACAAACAGGCATCGGCCATGTCGTCGGAGTGGAGGAACTCCCGTCGCGGGGTGCCGGTGCCCCAATTGGTTACCGACGTAGCGCCTGTTCTGGAGGCTTCGTCATAGCGCCGAATCAAGGCTGGCAGCACATGAGAGCCTGTCGGGGAGAAATTGTCATTGGGCCCGTAGAGATTGGTCGGCATCGCGGAAATCCACGGAAGCCCGTATTGCCGACGAACCGCTTGCACATGCAGGATACCGGCGATCTTGGCGATCGCGTAGGCGTCGTTAGTCGGCTCCAACGGCCCGGTGAGCAAGGACTCCTCTTTGATCGGTTGTGGAGCCAATTTAGGGTAGATACACGACGAACCGAGAAACAGTAGGCGCTGGACGTCGGCCTCGCGCGCGGCGTCGAGCACGTTGACCTGGATCCGTAAATTGTCGCTGAGGAAGTCGACCGGATAGGTGCTGTTGGCGAGGATCCCACCAACCTTGGCCGCGGCGAGCACCAAATAGTGTGGTTTGACGTCGGCGAAGAACTCGAAAACCGGTGTGCGGTCGCGCAAATCCAATTCGGCAGACGTTCTGACGATGATGTTCGAAAAGCCTTCCGACTCCAGCTTTCTCATTATTGCGGAGCCCACCAGGCCTCGGTGGCCGGCGACGTAGAACGTCGCGCCCCGGTCCAGTTCGCCGGGGGAGAAGCCGACTTCGTCGCTCATCGCACCGGCGTGCCCGGAAGCTCAGGTGTGTGCCATGATTCCAACACCACCTTGTCGATCCACGGCCGTCCGGCATGATCCAGTGCCTCGATGTCGGCGTCGACCATCAAACGTGCAAGTTCGCGGCCATCCACGGTGGTCGTCCAGCCCAGCTTCTCGCGCGCTCGAGAGGCATCACCGATCAGGGCGTCCACTTCGGTCGGCCGCAGGTAACGGTCATCGAATCGAACGTGGTCCTGCCAATCGAGTCCGGCGTGTTCGAAGGCGATCTGGAGGAATTCGCGGACGGTGATCCCCACCCCGGTCGCCAGAACGTAGTCGTCAGGCTCGTCGGCCTGCAGCATGCGCCACATGCCCTCCACGTACTCCGGGGCGTAGCCCCAGTCGCGAATGGCGTCCAGATTGCCCATGTACAGGTAGTCCTGCCGACCCGCCTTTATCGCGGCGACCGCACGGGTGATCTTGCGAGTGACGAAGGTTTCTCCCCGCCGCGGCGATTCATGGTTGAACAGGATTCCGTTGACGGCGAAGATGCCGTAGGCCTCCCGGTAGTTCTTGGTGATCCAGTAGCTGTAGACCTTCGCTGCGGCATAGGGGGAGCGCGGGTAGAACGGGGTGTTCTCATCCTGCGGTGGTGGGGTCGCACCGTACATCTCCGACGAGGACGCCTGGTAGAACCGAGTCTCGATGCCCGACAGGCGCACCGCTTCCAGCATGCGCACGGTACCGGTGCCGGTGGTGTCGGCGGTGTGCTCTGGCTCCTCGAAGGAGACCCGCACATGCGACTGGGCGGCCAGGTTATACACCTCGTCGGGGGCGACCTGAGCCAGCAGGGTGACCAACCGCGCCCCGTCGCTGAGGTCCCCGTAGTGCAGGAACAGTCGCGCATCAGGGGAGTGCGGGTCGATGTAGAGGTGATCGATCCGGGCGGTGTTGAACGTCGAGGCCCGCCGGATCAGGCCGTGGACCTCATATCCTTTGCTTAGCAGCAGTTCTGCCAGGTAGGAGCCGTCCTGGCCGGTGATCCCGGTGATCAGTGCCCGCTTGGCCACGCCGTCTGAGTCTCCCTGTTGACTGTGCCGCGGCGACCGCCGGGGCATGCTGGAAGCCTATCAACCATGGTTCGGCGGTCGGCTTTCCGCAAACGGGCACCCGGGTGGGGTTTGGCGCCCAAGCCGCCTAGACTTTGCCGCGACAGGAGATTTGAGAAGCGGGCCTAGTCGGCTCTGACACAGGCGGGTCGCTGCCGGCTTCGGGAGGCTTAAGAAAATGACAACGATCGGGGACGCTGTCCGAAAAGTCTGGGGGCGCATCCAGCGCCGCCGGCTTCCCTATCAGGTGACGATCAGAGATTTCGACAAGGCTGGAGTTCGCTTCGAGGTCAGCAACCTTGTTGAGCAGTTCCGAGTTGTCGAACACGGTGGTGAAACCGAATACACCGCGGCGATGTTGGGCGATCTCCGGAGTGGCGATGTGTTATACGACGTCGGTGCCAATGTCGGGATGGTCACCTTGCACGCCTCGAAGATTTGTCGAACAATTGCGTTCGAGCCCGACCCGTCGTTCCGCCAACGTCTTGAGGCGAACGCGTCGCTGAACCCTGGCCGGACCTTTACTTTGGAGCAGATCGCCATCAGCGACTCAGATGGATCTGTTGACCTCTATACCGACGGCGCGGACGGCAACAGCCCCAGCCTGGTCCACCAGAGGGGTGAGGGTTGTCGGGTGTCGGTGACCGCCCGGGCCCTGGACAGTCTGGTGAGCGAAGGCCGGTTACCGAGTCCGACGGTGATCAAACTCGATATCGAGGGAGCTGAAATTCTGGCGCTTCGCGGCGGCGCCCGGCTACTGGCTGGCCCCGACCGGCCCCGTGCCCTGTTCATCGAGGTTCACGACGCGCTGCTGCCCGGCTTTGGGTCGTCGTCGGATGAGGTATTGCAGTTATTGGACCGGTTTGGGTACACCCAGACCGTCTACCGGGCGAAGCGAGGCGAACAAACCCACCTGATCGTTCACAGCGCGTAAATACCGGGGTTCTGCTGCACGGATAGGTGACATCTGAGTTGGCTTGCCCGGGAGGGCCGGCTGGAAGGATGTTGTTGTGCCCAGGCCGTACCCCAGAGAGTTCCGTGACGATGTCGTGCGGGTTGCCCGTAACCGCGAGGACGGGTGACCATCGAGCAGATCGCCACCGACTTCGGGATTCACCCAATGGTGCTGACGAAGTGGATGCGCCAGGCCGGTGTCGATGACGGCGCCAAACCTGGTACCAGCCGGACCGAGTCGGTTGAACTGCGGGAGCTGCGCTGGCGCAACCGGCTGCTGGAGCAGGAGAACGAGGTCCTGCGCAGGGCGGCGGCGTATCTGTCGCAGGCGAATCTGCCGGGAAAAGCTACCCGCTCGTGAAAGAGCTCGCCGCCGACGGAATCGCCGTCGCGGTGACGTGCCGGGTACTCAAGATCGCCCGACTTCGTCCATATCGGACGGCCCCAGTGCCCTAGTAATCAGCTTTTTGAGTCCCATTACTAGACCCTCCGAGTATCCGTTTGAAAGTACACCAGCAGACACGGGAGACACACTCAGCCCCAGTGGCCGATCACCGAACTGCGGAATTGCGCTACTTCGCGCTCGGTGGCTTAGAATGTGCGGTACGCCAACGCAAGGCTCACCTTGGTGCGAAACCACGACAGCCGCACATTTCGGAGAATAATGCCGGCGAATGCCACAGGCTCCCGAGTTCGGGACAGCAAAGTCGGGCAGAGCCGCGTACCGGGACGCGGCTCAAACAAAACAGGGGTCGAGTGGACTCTGCTGGTACTGCCAACCGTACTTGCGATTCGAGTCTTCAGCGCCCCGGCATCGCTGGTTGCCCTTGCCTTGCTCTGCGTCGCAGTTTTCGCGAGGCGGGCAAAAAAGCTGCACTCGATTCAACCCGGTCCCTTGCTGCTCCTAGTGGCCGCCGCCGGCCTTGTCTTGACTCGGGCTGAAGGTAAGTCCCATTCACTGGTCTTCGTGCTAGTGGTAGTGCTCGTTGTTCGTCTGATAATCACGGTCGACGCGCGAGTTCTGATCGTCTCTTTGATCGATGGCGCTGGTCTCTATCTGATAGTCAATGTGCTCGGCCTCGTCGCAGGCCTCCGGTCCCCGGGCGCCTCTGATCGACTTCGGGCATCTCTCGAATTCGGCGGCTTCGTCCGCACGATTTTCCCGTTTTCGTGGGGACTGGACTCCGTACCAGCAGTCGCGTCAGTTTACGTAGCTGCTGCTACCTTCCTGTTACTCCGTTCCAGAGGGTTATTAATGCTCTTCAGAGTCACATCATTCGGTTCGGCGGGGATTGTGCTGGTACTTGGAGCGTCGCGAACGTCAATAAGTATTGCCGTCCTGATTCCGCTGATACTTCTCGTATTCCCGATCACCTCGCGGTGGCTTGCTCAAGCCTTGACCGCGGTCGCGTCCGTTTCAGCGCTTCTTCTGCCTGGTTTTAGCTCGACGATCGGAACTGTTGTCGCACCCTTCCTGTCCCTGATCCCTGGCCGAAGCACCAATGCAATCGAGCTCACCACACTGACCTACCGCGACTACATCTGGCACAACTCAATTCAATACTGGCTGGATCATGTGGAAGGAATGCAGGACCGCCTACTGGGATTTGGGCAGAACGGTCAGATCGGGTCAGGAGCTTGGGCGGTCTACGGCAGAGCCATCGCGGTCACCGTCCGGCACCCGGAACGCGCGACCATGCACAACGCTTATCTTCAGCAACTTTTCGACGGTGGGCTTATCGGATGGGCTCTTTTAACAGTCTGTGTTTTCTGGACCGCTCTCCGCCTGAGCCGCCGAAGAGCCTGCTGGGGAGCCGCGGCCGTGGGAAGCATCGCAGCGCTATGCGCCCTGCTGATGAACTCCATTACGCAGGTATCAATTGCTCCGGGCGTCAGCCAGGAGAGCTTCTGGATATTGATGGTTCTCGTAGGAGTCGCCTGCCAGACACCGACAAGTAACGGGCCAGATGAGGAAGATGCAGGAAGGGACTCGGCGACTGGATTGGCCGAACCTGGTCTCCGACCGCGTCCTAGCTGATGCGACCAATCGGGTCTGCTGCACGGATAGGTGACAGTTTCGGTCACGCGGCCTGAGCGGCCGGTGTGGTCATGATTGCTTCGAAGTCGATGGGGGTCAACCGTCCGAGGCCGGCCTGACGGCGCGCCGGTGGTAAGTGCGCTCGATCCAGGTGACGATGGCGATGCGCAACTGCTCTCGGGTTTCCCAGCGGCGGCGGTCCAGGACGTTCTTCTGCAGCAGGGAGAAGAAGCTCTCCATGGCCGCGTTGTCGCCAGCGGCCCCGACGCGGCCCATGGAGCCGACCATGTCGTGACGGCTCAGTGCAAGAACGAATCTCCGGCTGCGAAATTGCGATCCTCGATCAGTATGAACCACACAACCGGCTACCTCACCGCGGCGTGTCACCGCATTGGCCAGGGCCTGGGTGATCAGCCGTGACTTCGTGCGGGAGTCGATGCTGTAGCCGACGATGCGGTTAGAGAACGCGTCCTTGATCGCGCACAGGTAGAGCTTGCCTTCACCGGTGCGGTGTTCGGTGATATCGGCCAGCCACAACGCATTTGGCGTTGACGCGGTGAAGATCCGGCTGACCAGATCGTCGTGAACCGGCGGCCCTGCTTTGCCGTTCTTGCCGCGCTTACGCTTGCCGAACGCGCTCCACCACTGGTTCTCCGAACACAGCCGCCACGCGGTCCGCTCAGCCATCGGAGTGCCGGCATCGCGGGCTTCCTCGACGCGGCAGCGGTAGCCGAACTCCGGGTCATCTTTGTGGGCGTCGAACAGGTGAGGGGGACCCAGTTAGTGGTCCAGTCGCTATGCAACTTGGGGTTGGTGGGTCGTGGTCCACTGTAGAGCGAACTCGGTTGGGGTGAGCTCACCGTGGGCGCTGTGGGGCCTGTTGGCGTTGTAGTCGCGACGCCAGTCCTCGATGATGACCCTGGCCTCCAGGAGCGAGTCGAAGCGCCAGCCGTTGAGTAGCTCGTCGCGCAGGCGGCCGTTGAACGATTCGATCCAGGCGTTCTGCCATGGTGAGCCGGGGTCGATGAATAGCGAAGCGGCGCTGTTGAATCGGCACCAGTCGTTGACGGCGCGGGCGACGAATTCCGGGCCGTTGTCGAACCGTACGTAGGCCGGCGACCCGTACTGCAGGGCCAGGTTGTCCATGACGGCGACGACGCCGTCGGCGTCGATTGCGCGATCGACGGCGATGGCCAGTGCTTCGCGGGTGAATTCATCGATGACGTTGAGCATCTTCAAGGTGCGCCCATCGGCGGTGGTGTCGAACTGGAAGTCCATCGCCCAGATCACGTTCGGGCGGATCGGGGACATCGCCCCGAGGACGACACCGATCCCGGTCAGCCGCTTCTTGCGGCGGCGCTGCGGGACTCGCAGGCCTTCCTCGCGCCATAGCCGGCGGACGCGCTTGTCGTTGACCTGCCAGCCCGCCCGGCGGGCCATCTTGGCTGCCCGCCGCCAGCCCCAGCGGGGCCGGTCGGTGGAGAACGTGCGTAGCCAGGCCCGCAGCTCGGCGTCCTCGTTGCTCATCGGCGGCGGGGCCAGGCGCATCGTGGAACGGTGAAGGCCCACCACGGTGCAGGCGCGGCGCTCAGAGACCCCGAACCGCTTCCGCAGGGCCTTGACGGCGCTGCGTTTGCGGTTCGGGGTTAGAAGTTTCCCGCCGAGATCTCCTTGAGCATGTCGATGTCCAGGGCCTGGTTGGCGACCAATTTCTTGAGCCGGGCGTTCTCGGCCTCGAGCTCTTTGAGCCGTTTGGCGTCGCTGGCCTTCATGCCGCCGTACTGGGCCAGCCAGCGATGCCAGGTCGACTCGGCGATCTCCAGGTGCCGGCACACCGCGTCCAGTTCCTGACCCGAGGCCAGGAGCTTGTTGCCCTCGGCGAGTTTGCGGATGATCTGGTCCGGCGTGTGCCGCCGGCGCTTCTTCGCTGTCATGTCGTTGCCGATTCTTCCTGCCCGAACATCCGGGCAACAGAGTCGCACAACAACTGGACCACTACGAGGGGCTCACCTCAACTCCACGAGACGCGACCGCGGACGACGTCTCGGCCCCTTCTTCACCCGACGCGACGATGTCAACACAACCTCAGGAATCAGGATCCGCCCGGAGTGCGGCCCCAGCCGATCCGTGCGACCGTCTGGTTCATCTGCCCGGGGAGCAGGTGCAGTGTGATCTGTGATTTCACGGTCAGCTGGTTCCCGATCACGCCGGGGTGTTGCAGTCGTTTCCGGTGCTACAGGACGCCTCTACGGTGGTGGGCAGACGTGATTCCAACCGCAGCAAGCGACAAGGCTAGAGCTGCTAGAGCGAAGCCAGTGGCAACCATAGAAGCCGGAGGCCAGGAAAGAGCCGCGACACTACAGGCCATACCCAAGATTCCAACCGTTAACTCTGGCCAGGAGCCCGCCCAACTGCGCCAACGTATGTCGACCTTAAGGAAGCGAGTTAGGAGAAGAGCGAGGGCAGCCATTGCAAAAAACCCTAGCGCTGTCGAGTACGCAACACCCAGCGCCCCGTATGACGGGCCTAGCATAAAGATCCCGACGACGATTATCAGTGCCCCCGGAACAGACGCGATACTACTCGACCTGGCTAGCCCGGCCGTCAGAACCAGATAGTTCGTCAGGATTGCATAAAATCCGAAAGCGACCTGTCCGCATAGGAGTATCCCAGTCAAGGCAAACGAATGCCAGAAGGCTTCGTCAAACATCCATGGCCCGACGACCGCCAAGCCTGCGCCAACAACGGCTGGAACTGTAAGGGTGAGGACAAGTTGCCATCGGACGATCGAGCGTGTTTCGTCTGATGGAATCGGGAAACTCTCTCGGGCGTAATGTGGCTGAACTGCCTGGTTCAGCTCCGTTAAAATCAGGAAGGCAACAGACGCAAGATTTGACCCGAAAGCCAGCAGGCCCACTTCCGCCAGCGATGACACGATGGCGAGAGTCGGCCTACTCAGCGATGACAGCGCCCAAAACGATGCCCGATGAGGAATGAGCGGGAGGCAGAAGGCAGCTACGTCGCGGACGTGATGGCTTTCGACTCTCACGCGAGGGAGCCGAACTAGAGCCACTGCCAGGCAAGCCGACACGACTGCGCTGAACAGGTCTGATATGGCCCAGCCTAAAACGCCCAGCCGCAGCAAGACGATGAGGACGAGCTTGGAGATTGCCGTCGCCATGACGGACGCTAATGCCAGAAGGGCGAAGAGACGGAGGTTTTGGCGTGCGCGCACTGCCGGTAGGGCGAAACTCGATGCCGCTGGCATGAAGCCGACGGCGAGGAGCTCGATTCCCCAAATGTATCCGGGCGTGCCAAACAAACGCGGAACGAAAAGCGCGACTGCTGCAGACGGAAGGGCGAAAGCAATCGGAAAGATGACATAGCAGTAGAGGCCCGCTGCGCGAAGCAAGGGCGCCCCGTCAATTTCATCCCGGGCGACCGCTCGAAAAATCAGTATTTCCAGCGGTGCGAAGACGGCTACCAGCAAGAGCGTTGATGTCGTTAAGACAGATGCCGCCCCGTACTCGGCCGGTGACATTACCCGTGAGATAAACGGCAGAATTAGAAAAGAGACTCCGCGCTGCAGGCCCGCAAGCAATAGGTAGACCGCAGCGACTTGTTTGGTTGAACCGGATTGGTTCACTTCATGTCCGCAGTTTCAGGTAGAGCGAACCAAATATCGGCTTTAGTCTTTTCCGCAGGCCCACGTACCTCACCTGCAGGGCTGTCCAACCGGCATCCAACCGAGTGGCCACTGGCCCGAGTCTGAGTGCATCTACGCGGCAACGGTGCGCAAGTCTCAGCGAGTTGAAGACCTCGCGGTCCGATACTCCGCCTGCGAGGTAGTCTACGTCTTCGTCACGATAGGTGGCTGGCCGCTGTCGGGAAGCCGCTTTGAGAAGAAGATGGTAGTCTGCTGCGTTTTCCATCTGGGGGTCAAAGCCGCCCAGTTCACGCAGCATGTCCACGCGCATCACAACCGTCTGATGGCATACGACAGAAATTCCATATAGGTGCCTGAATCGGGAATAGGGAATGCGGCCGATGTTGGGTCGGACTCTGTTTCCCATGGTGTCTACCGTTCGGGCCCGGCTATATGACCACCCCGGACTGTCATCGAGTCGGGCAAGCATGCGACCGATGGCCCGTCCATCGGCGAATCGGTCACCGGCGTTCATGAAGAGAACGTACTCACCGTTAACAAGGTTCAACGACTTGTTCATCGCGTCGAAAATGCCACAGTCTGGTTCAGAGACTAACCGGTGGGGAAAATCTAATTCCACGGAGCGATACCAGTCAGCGGTTCCGTCCGTGGATGCTCCATCGATGAGAAGGTGTTCCCAGCCATCCTGACGCGTTTGCATCGAGAGCGAATCAATGGTTCGTTGGGCATTCGCAAGATCGTTAAAGCAAACAGTGACGACACTGAGTTTTACAGGCGTGGTCGCATTCACGGGCGCAGCACTTCTTCAAGCGTCACCATGGGGAACACAGTCAGCGCCCCGTCGACTGTGGCATTGACAATCCTGCGACCATCGTTCTCGAACGCGTCTCTTGCCAGGCTGTATGCAAGTTCGGAGGTTTCGAGGTCGGGCAGTTGCCACTTGAAACCTTTGCCGAAGTAGTTCGGGTCGAAGTGGCTGGCGTCCGGACCTGTCGACTCCACCACTTGGTGTGCCGGCCCGCTCACTGCGAACCGGTGGTCGACTCCCACCAGCACGACCTCGTGGAATCCCATGTAGTAGGCGAGTTGCATCGCCGCATAGGTGACCGTCGCGCCTTCCCAAATTCCACTGCTGGCGTCGGTTGAGAAACTCGGACCTGACAGTCGATTCATGTAGGCGGTGTTCCGTGCGCCATCCAGAAACTTTCGGTTCGGTGTAGTGGTGAACAGCGGCGCGCTGATATTGCGGAAGTCGCTGGCGCATTGCTCAACTACCAACTGATTGATGACCACGTGATACGTGGTCTCGAATCCCAACTCGTCGAACATGAGGTAAATACGATTGAGACCGAAGGTAATCTCGTCGCGAACCAGGCTGAGGTTTGTCCGCCTGAGGCTTGGACCGTTGCCGATTATGATGCAGCGTTTTCCAGCATGGCGGTTCGCAAATGTCTGGATGTATTGCTTGTTGGCCCGCCCTCCTGTAGTCAGGTTCCGTTCTCGCCACGCGCGAAAGTTCGTGAGCCGTGCGGAGGACCTCTGCGCGGTCGCTACGCCGAATAAGGCGCTTACAATTCCGCGCTTGCAACTACGCTTCTCACCGTTTTTCTGGAAGCTCACTCGTTGCTGGGGATCAGACACCGAAGACCCTCATTCCGACCCCAGACGCGCAGTGGCGCCGCCATCAACCACCAAAACACTTCCTGTGATGAATCGGGCGTCATCACCGATCAGGAACGAAACCGCACCTGCAACATCCTCCGGATCTCCGATGCGTCCTAGAGCGGTGCGCTCTCGCAGAATTGCCTTGCGCTCTTCTGCCGCGTCTTTGCCCCAGCGTGCGAACCCCTCGTGCAACTTGGCGGTATCAATAGCTCCCGGTGCTACCGCATTTACCCGGACATTCGGACCGAGGTCGAGAGCAGCCGAACGTACCCAGCCTTCGAGTGCAGCCTTCGTCGTCGCGTAGGCGGTAATGCCCGTCGTCGTCGCACGGCTGTGCACGCTGCCGATGACGACGACCGCGCCCCCGTTGCGTGCTAGGTTTTCGCGGCTTCCGGAGAGGAGCGCGTCGACAGCAATCACGTTGACCCGAAAAGTGTCGAGCCACTCTGGGACTGTGGTCTCGCCAATGCCGGCGATTGGTTGCACCGCGGCGTTGTGCACGATGGCTTTCAGTTCGTACTCTTTCGCTAACCGATGACTGAGATCGACGAGTTGATCGGCGTCGCGGAGGTCGATCCGCAGATCGATACTTGCGTCGATGGCAGCCACTTGATCCAGGCCAATTGCCAGATAGCCCTCCCGCCGTATCCGCTGGCATAGTGCAGAACCGATCCCACCCGCGGCGCCTGTGATCAAGATCGCCTTTGTCATAGTGACAGCTCCTCAAGAAGGAAGTCGACCGCGGTGCTACTTGCCCGTGATACTCCCTCACGTGTGTTGGATGCGTTGTGCGCCCCCAGCACGACGTTGGGAAGGTAGCGAAGCTCGCTGTCCGTCGGGAGCGGTTCGATTTCGAAGACGTCGAGGGCGGCACCAGCAAGTTGCCCACTCTTCAAAGCTTCGACCAAGGCTTGCTCGTCTACGACGGGACCTCGGGCTACATTGACCAGATAAGCCCCGGGATAGATGGTACTAAGTCGCTCTGTATTGATTAGATGCCTGGTGGTTGTCGTCAGCGGGCAGGAAAGAACGATAAATCGGCTCGTCGAGACGACGGCATCCAAATCCAGTATCGTAATGTCGGCGGGCACCGTGTTCACAAACGGATCGAAAGCGACGATTTCCATACCGAATCCGATTCCGCGCTTGGCAATTTCAAGGCCGATGGTGCCTAATCCCACGATACCAAGTCGTTTGCCGGCGAGCGTGAGCCCTTCCCGTTTGGGCCATTCACCACGACGCACGGCGGAATCAATGTTGATGTAGCCGCGGGCAAGGTTGAGGATGTACCCAAATGCAGAGTCGGCGACCTCCGCGCCAAAAACACCCGGGGTGTTACGGACTGTAACGCCATGGCGCGCAGCAGCATCATGATCGACGGAGTCCATTCCAATACCCCAGCGGATGACTGTCTTGAGATTCGGTGAACCGTCGAAAAAATCACTGTTGAGTTCGTCGTCGCCCGCGATGATGCCCACTAGCCGTGGGCTGTAGTCCAGCAATTCTCTTGCGCTGAAGTGCTGGCGTTCACCAAGATCGGGAGCTAGTACTTCATAGCCGAGACTCTCGATACGCTCCTGGTGATGCGTCAACTCGATCTGCATCTGGCGACATGTCACCAAGATCAGCGGAGTAGTCATCGTTGGATCGCGGTCGACTCGGCAATTGCTGAGGCTAGTGCGAAGTCCTCTTCGATATCAATGTCGATCGCCTCCAATGGCGACATCTCGAACATCAAAGGGTGCTCGCCGATGCGGTTGTGGTGCGTCCGCAGCAGATCGGGTGTGAATATAAAAAAACACGAGTTCTCGATGAATACCGGATCAAGGTCCTGCGTCCGCATCAATACAGATGGATCGTGATTGACCGGCTTGGTCGCGGAGTCCCACAACCGTGCCTGAAGCCGAGTCACACTGAAGATCGAGTCGAATTCGCGATCCGGTTCGGCGAAGCGCTGTAATGCGGATGACACTGTTGCTGCTTTCAGAAACGGGTTGGTCGAGTGGGTCTGTAGGGCAATATCGGCATCGATGTTCTCAAAAGTGTTCAGCAGCACGTCATTCATGGCGATGCTGCCGTCGCGAAGGTGTTGTGGGCGCAGCAGCACCTCGACATCGGGAAAGTGCTTCCTGCAGTCGCCGATGATGAAGTTACTGTCGGTGTCGATTGCGACTGTGTCTATTTGCGGAACAGAGATTAAAGTCCGAATTACGTGGTGGTACAACGGTATTCCAGCTAGCAGTCTGTAATTCTTCCCTGGTACGCGCTCACTGTTGTTACGCATCGGGACTATTGCAACGGTACGAGCCATGCTCTAAGCATCTCCGGAGTAATGGATCCGGCGGCCAGGTTCCGGCACCGTATGGGTACTTTGCGACTCGCTCGGATAGTAAAAGCGCTGTAGCAGTTCCGTCGAGGTGTCGTCAGGTGCTCGGAATCCCTCCCAAGCTCCAATGAATTGGGCCGTGCGGAACAGAGGTATGCCAAGCATATTGCCCACAAAGCGTTGGGCTTTTATCGCGTCTTTGTAGTCGCCCGCGATATTGGAGATGGCGAGACCGATAGCACCCCGCAGCGGCATCTTCGAGCCTTTGACGATTCGGGCATACGCCATGGCCTCACGACGGTATCGGTTTCTGATAATGCTCCAGGACTCCTCGTGAACATGGACGACGGGCGCATCGGCGACGTAGGAAATCTTACGACCGCGCGCCAGTGCTCTTTTTGCGAAGTCGAGGTCTTCAAGTCCGGTCAGTGTTTCGTCGTAAGGAGCTTCCTCCCAAACTGACTTCAGTACGGCGGCATTGGCATTGTTACTGAACGGATGGCTCTGATCCCAAATATTGTGGGTGGGAAACCACTTCAGCATCACTCGAGATTCAGAGAACTTCGTCCGCTCATCACCGATCTGACGGCCATACGCGACTGCGACGCCCTCACGATTGAATGCGCTGACGATGTGTTCGACGTATGTGTTGTAAACGGGGTATACGTGCGCGGAGGTGATCAGGAGTATCTCGCCGCTTGCTTCGGCACAGCCACGGTTTAGCGCACGCCCGAACGAGAACTCATTCTTGGCGATGTGAACGATTGAGCAACCGGCCGATTTTGCTATCGCTACTGTGTGATCGGTGGAACCTGAATCGACCAAGATGATCTCATCGGGCTTCACGGTCTGTTGCTCAAACCCTTCAAGAAGGCGCCCGATGTGTTTCGCCTCATTGTAGGCGCGAATAACCGCTGATACCTTCCGGAGTGACTTGGCACCACCCATGAGCCGCCGCCTCTAGCTGGATCCCTCGCGAGGGGCGCCCGCCACGGTGGTGTCGGGCACATTCCTAGACGAAGTTACTGCGTCAGCCTTGGAAGACTTCCCCCGGTGTTGGTCTTCACCGTGATATCCATAGTAACTGTAGTTGTAGTTGTAGCTGTAGTAGGAATGGCCCCGCTGTGGCGTAATCGTGAAGACCGCACCGAGCAGGGATGCGCCGACACTCTCCAAGATCCCGACCGCGTGTGCGAGCTGTTCCCGTTTTGTCTCCCCAAATCGTGCCATGATGAGCGCGCCGTCCGCATTGGTGGCCAGTATGGCACCATCTGTCACCGCAAGTAGCGGAGATGAGTCGATGATCACGTAGTCGAACTGCGCCCGAAGTTCGGCGAGAACATTCTTGGCGGCGAGGGAGCTGAGAAGTTCACTGGGATTCGGCGGGCTTGTTCCTGCAGTGAGAACCGTAAGGTTCGGAAACTTGGTCGTCTGCAGCACCTCGGACAGCGGAGCCGCACCGCTGAGGACCGTGCTGAAACCGACGGAGCCGACTAGACCTAGGTACTTGTCGACCGACGGACGCCGCATATCGCCGTCGACGAGGACGACGTTCTTCTCGGCCTCGGCCAGTGCTAGAGCGATGTTGATCGCGGTAGTGGACTTGCCCTCGGCCGGCGTTGAACTTGTGATGACAATGGTGCGCGGAGGATTGTCGACATTGAGAAACTGCAAATTGGTGCGGAGCTTACGGAAGGCTTCGGCGATCCCCGAGTTGTTGTTTTCGAAGGTGATTGCTGTGTCCTTGCGGCGATCCTTATCGAGAGGGATACTGCCGACGAGCCCGACCCCTGTAATTTCTTCCAGAGTCTCAGTGCGCTTGACGGTATTGTCCAGTCGGTCGCGAATGAGGGCGAGCCCCAGGCCCAGTATCAGTCCGGCCGCCAGCCCAGCAGCTATGGCGCGCGCTCGGTCGGGTACTGATGGTTTCGTAGGAATCGATGCGCGTTGCTCAACGATCACTCGGGCATCGGGATCCGCTCCGGGACGTGGGGTTTCGAGTTGACGGACCATCTCGACGAACTCGTCTGAGAGCGCGTTTGCGATGTCACGTGCCCGCACCGGGGATTTATCGAGAACCTTGACATCGACAAGCACGGTGTCGGGTTTGGCTGTGGCCTTGACTCGGGACCTAAGTACTTCGGAGGACTCGTCAAGGTCCAGCTTGTCTATAGTGCGCTGAGCGAGACTCTCGCCGGTCAGCAATTCTGTATAGGAGAGTACGCGTTCTTGGGAAAAGCGGCTTCCCTGGTAGGCGTCGGTGACTGACTTACCTGTGGTGGTCGATACGAAGAGTCTGGTGGACGCCTCGTACAGCGGCGTCTTTATCAGCGTGTAGAGCGTAGCGACAAGGAGCAGGATCGCGGTTGTGACCGCAACAGTCACCCATCGCGTGCGCAAAAGCTTGATGAAATCCTGGAGGTTCAATGGTGTCCCTTCAACCGCTGATTGCTAAAGTTTGGAGTCGTATGGTGCCGCATCACGAACATGTAGGCACCGACACAGCAGGTGTGACGTTGTCGATTAAAGGCTGGACAGGCACGCGAGGTGTTCCTGGGGATGTCGGTTCGGACATCTGGAAGACCAGTTCTCCGCTCTGGCCGGGTGGGATGACGACCTGAATCTCGAATATCGGATGGCCGCGCTCAACTTTGGACGACGCGAAAGCCCTTTGCCCGTTCGATGTGACATTCATCAGCTTCGCACCCGGCGTTGCGATCACCCGAACCGACGTGAACATAGTTCCGTTCGGAGCGTTCATCTCTTTCAGTGTTGCCTGAACGTCGGTGGCCAGTCCGCCGAACCCGGCGACATACGCGGGCAACTTACTGTCGGCCCCAGCGGTGTTAGTCAGCTTCACCGTAATTGTCGAGTTGCGCATGTCCCCGGTACAGCCGTCAGCGGCATATTCGATCTCCCGCTCAAGATAATAGTCCATCTTGTTACCGCCGAGGTTCTTGAGAATCACGTTTGCATAGGGGCCGGCATCCTCAGGAATGGTGTGGGCCAGCGGGGTCTCTTCCAGGATTTTCTGGTCGGCGGGCACAGCGCTCCACACCATTATCCTTCGCTGGGATGTTGCCTGGCCGAGAGCGTCCAGTAGTTTGCGGGGTGACTCCACCGACTTGGTCATTTTCTGGACCACCGCACTGGCGATGTCCTGAAGGTACCTCTTTCGCGCCGGCTGATCCGTCGGGAAGCGGATGTAGGCGGTGGATTCGGTTAACTCGACCACGTTGTCCTGGGTGACGACCTCTCCGTCGGGGATCGTCACCGGTCCTATCGCTCCGAGGATGTAGCTCAGTGCGATCGGGTCGATCCCGATCACGCCGTCGATCCGCGTGTTCGCCTGCCTCTCCCACATGGATTTCCAAATCTGGGCCGCGTTGGGGAAATGGGCGCTGAGGTTGCTGTTGCGGAAGTCGGTGAACGGGTTCGCCCAGCCGTAAAGCTGTTGGTATTCGGGCCCGAGGTCCACTTGGGCTGTGGCGCCGAAAAGCTCCGTGTTGGGCGCCAACGTGTCGACCGTCGGCTTTCCGTTGTCGAAGCGAAGGACACCGAACCCGCCGAGAAGCCCGCCGGTCCCGCGCGCCTCGGCGTTGGTCTGGAAGGCCAACAGGTAGCTGCGCGGGCCGTCGGCGCCCATCATCGCCGGAGCCACCCGCGCGGCCACCGCGGAATTCTTCAGCAGTGACGCCAGGTCTGAGGTCTGGGTCTGCAATTGCGAG
>JBJTGN010000299.1:0-6924 GCA_046093905.1 Actinomycetota bacterium | reverse complement strand
GTCACCGCAGCGATCTCTCATGGGCGGTGTGGCACCTGGATGATAGAAGGCTTTGGGACCGCGCTAGAGGACGCTCAACTGAAGCGACTGTACGAAGAAGAGCCGCCCAGCGAGATCAACTATTGGATGTTTTCCAGGCGCATCAGGGAACGGAAGCAACGGGTTCCAGGCTGGCCTTGGCGAACCGTTAAAGAAATGGCAGCAGCTTTGAACGGCCGCTGCGAAGCCGATCAGGCCGCACTGATCCAACAAATGCTCCGCGACCATCCCAGTACCGTCCCCGACAATCAACTCATCGAAGCCATCCACGCGGCTATCCTAAAACTGAGGGAAGAGAAATACCCCGGATGAAACCCAACCAGACGCGGCACTGCCGCGTTTTCGCTGCTTGTGGGTCTATACGACACAGGTCAGCGGGTTAGCCGCCTCGACGTTGCTACCGGCCAGAGTTCCGTTCTAAGAGAATCGCCGGAATAGGCGGAGGAAGATCGTCTGGCCTCGCCGCCTTGTGGTTCTGCACGGCAACGGCAAGGTCGTAAATCACGCTGCAACAGGAGTAGCTGGAATCGTTCATGCACGCATGGTTGTGCGAACGGGCCTGGTAGAAAGCGCACGCGCGAATTAGATCGACGCCTAGCCAATCCGGGATCTGGCCTAGTTCGCGGATCCTTTGCCAAATGGGCTCCATCAATTCGCCCCATTTCTCCCCGGCAATTCGTTCATAAGCGTTGTAGCTGTGAGCCCAACGCTTCAGTGCCGGATAAATCTCCCCTTCGGCGATCCGCCTAGTCCGCTCCGCGGGCGTTAGTCCATCGTCAACCGAATCTGGAACGACGGCCCCAAGTGGTTCGTAATCGCCGCACCCACACACTTTGCACGGGCCGCCATGATCCGTTACGCCGTGCCGCGCCTGTAGGTGACCGCACCTTCTGCAGTAATCCATGTAGAACCCTCCCCGCTTTGCTGCCAATGAGGCTAACAACGGACAGGGCTCCTTTTCCGGGTTTTCACCCCCACCGAATACATCCAGCAGTCAGTGTGAGAGAGATCTATCGCTGCTGGTTGATAGGCCGATGGTTCGTAGTGATGATTGCCATACCCCCTGACTCGGGAGCCCGCTAGCGGTGGATTGTCCGTTGCCCACTGGAGGTGGGTTTCAACAAGCGGGATAGAACCCGAATTGTTCCAAGGGTTGAAACACAGTCTTGCTCGTCGCGTTTGGCATGATCGAGAACGTCGAAATCTGCCCACTGCTATCAATCGCCGACGCATAGCACTGATGCAGCATCGCCATCGCGTTGCGCATCTTGAAGTTGCTGTTCCACTGAGTGAAATAGATCGGTCCGCCGCCAGCGACGCCATTGACACAGGTTCCGCCCCCAAGGGATCCGCTGAAAACGTCACCTCGCATGCCATCTAGATATGCCTTCGCCGAGGAACGAGTCGTCGTATAGAAATGGATCACTAACTGGAGAGTCCGGAAGCTTCTGCAGCCTCGGCAGCGGTTACTTGGCGAGCGCCAGCATGATCTTGGCTATGGCGGCCCGGTACTGCTTGGGTGCGCGAGTCATGGCGATATCCAGTGACAGTCCGCTATTTCCCGAACGGGTGGCTTCTCGCAGCGACTTGGCGGCGTAAGGAATGCGAGCTACCGTACCCGTCCGACGCTGGCATAGCTCTTGGCCTTCAAAGGGGCGCACCTGCGGCCAGTAAAGGGCAAGAACGCGATGCGCCAGTTCCGGAAGAGGAATTCGGAGAATGTCTTCCGCCTGTCTCGGTAGATTCTCGACACAGTGGTCAGTGAGTGCCATCAGCGTGGCCAGCTTGTAAGTGGCGTCGCGTTGACCTGTCTCCAGGATCGCGATCACCCACTGGCCCAGAAGCGGAGGATCCGCGACAACAACGGATACGCCCATCTCTTTGTTTGTCATCAATCCGAAGTTCCTACAAACATCACCCGCACCCCGTCCCGGATCGCCGCCTGCGCGGCGACGTCGGATCCGTTGTAGCTCAGACACCACTGCCGTGCATCGGCAGCTTCCGGACCTCCCCCTCGTGCGATCTCGATCTTCTCCTGGGAAAGCCGGCCGCCAGGATCGTCGACCTGCCAGGTGAAGCCGAAGAACTGGGCGACGGCTTTGATGGACGCCTCGCCGCGAACGTGGAACGTAGAGGTGAACCAGGTGTGCAGGTCGATGGAAAGACCGTCCAACGCTGCTGCCACACAGTCGAACTTGCGCGTCATGCTGACCTCGACATGATGCCAGTGGTAGACCGCGATAGTCCGACCACACCGTTCAGCTTCAGCGCGCAACTGCTGAATACGGGCGGCGAAACGGGTGGCCAGTTCAAGCTCCCCCGCCTCATCAAGCGGTTCGAAGGAAACAACAGGTTCGTAGCGCGCCGTGGCATCCTCGTACCCGTCTCGAACCCGAAGGCCCCACTGATAGATCCTTCCGGCAGTGTCCCACTCGATGTCGAAGTCGATCTCGATATCCGCGCTAGGCACCTCGACCACAGTTCCCGGGATGGGCTGGAAGTCGACTCCCTCGGTGATCATCCGTGCCTGCCGCACCGCAGCTGCCAGCCGCTTGGCGGCCTGGGTTCTGCTTCGGTGGGTGACTTCCGGGTAGTACTCCTCGAAGAAGGCTGGGTCGTCGACGTCCAAGTTGGCCAACGCGCCGGTGGTGGTGAATCCCATACGGCGCAGCGTCTGCCATTCTCGGGTGTCGAGTCGGTCGCGGGTGATAACCCCTGAGGCGTCGTCGGGTCCTAATTGCTCGGCACACCACGATCCGTAGGGACACAGCGCGCATTCCTTCTGGCCGATCGGAACCACAAGAGGTTCGGGGTCCTGCCCGGATCCGGTGATGCCGCGGGCGGTCGCGGCGACTTTCACGCGGAACGCGTGCTCGTGGTCGTAGCGTTCCAGCACCGAGCGCAGCACCCGGCCGCGGCTGCGAGAGAAGGTGGGACGCGTCGGTCTGGTCAAGTCATGCCAGACGAAAACGAGTTCGGGGTCTGAGTCCCCCACCGCCAACAGACTGGTACCGATGATCGCCCCGTACATGCGGCGCTCACCCGGGTGTAAACCACAGGCCTGCAGCATTCGGGTGTAGTGCGCTAACTGCAGGCTGTCTTCGAAGTGGTGGGTGCTCGCGGTCAGCCCGGCCTCATCCCGCCACGTTCCGGGATGGGCGAAGGAGGACACCACCTTGCTCGTCTTCTTTGCCGCTTCCAGAGTCTTGTGGTGCTTGACGTCGGCCGGCAGGTAGCCCCCGTCGACCTTCACCAGAACGTCAGGTTTGCCGGTCCGGCCGCCGTCTTCGTCGTCGGGCAGCCATCCGCCGAGGATCAGCATCGCCCCAGACTGCATCGCGGCGGAAGTGGCCTCGATCGCCTCGGCCTTTCGCAACTCTGCGTCCACCGCGACTGCCGAACCGGAATGGATACTCAGCAGTTCGGCGAAAACCTCGGCCTCGAATCGCTGACCGGCCTCAAGGTCCGCGAGCACCTCGGCCGGCCACTCCCATTGCGGCCGCGGCACCAGAGGGGCGAAGTCATTCTGGGTGCGCACCGGGCACTGCTTAGCCGCATAGCCGCCGAGCAGGATCGGTTGTCCGTCCTGATTCACAGCGCCGTCACCTCCACAGCGGGGGCACCTGCTTGACCAAATGCCGGACCTCGGTAATCGACGGCTGAAGCTCGTAAGCGTGGTGGTGCACGGCGCGACTCAGCGCACTCCACAGCCGCCTGGCCCGTGACGCCAGTTCATCGCCCTCCAAGGCGCCCAACGCAATGAGTTTCGACACCGTGCTCGGATAGGGATAGCCGCCCGACGACCACGACGCGCTGCGCTCGTCAAGCCATTCCTCGAGCGCGCAGCGTGCCAGTAGAGCGGCGGTGCGAGGCGCGGACGAGCCCAGAGCCACCTTGCCGTCGAGCACCTGCTCGGCGTAATCGACCAGCCCCGCATGGTCGGTCATCTCGCCACAGCCGCTAGATCGGCGATAGCGCGACGGGCGTCGTTGACTGCGCCTTTGTAGTGGAACACGCCTTGGTGGACGCCCTTGTTGACTACGGCCATCGTGGACTTACGGGCTTGCCCACCCGCCGTCCACTTCTCGACGGCCACGTTGTCGTCGGCGTCAAGACTAAGAGCGAGGGCGACGCGACTGGCGACCTTCTGCGCCGCCTCCCAAGCTGCCTCGACCTCGCTGCGCTGGCGTCCCTGCGCCAGTGCCCTGGCGGCGAAGACGTCTTTGGCGGTGACCTCGACTGCTTCCCTGCACAGCCGGGGAACCGCTCGCCGTTTGATGTCGTCGGGGACCGCGCTGTCGGCGGCGATCGCGAAGGCGTCGTCGAGCAGTCGAGTCGCGGGGTCGCTCGACTCGGCGACGTGGACCGCGGAGTTCGGTCCGCGGGTGACCTCAAGGATGCGGGCTTTCGTCCGGGAAACCCGGATCGCCGCGGGCAATCGGTCATCGTGGGAAAGCACGATCACCTGTCGGTCGCTGGCGAGTTCGGTCAAGACCTGTAGGAAGCCCTCGATCTTGGAGGGATCCATGGCCTGGATCGGGTCGTCGAGAACCAAGAAGCGGAACGGGCTGTCCGGTGAGGTAGCGCGGGGGATGAAGACAGCCAGCGCCAGCGCCTGAAGTTCGCCCTGACTCATCACTCCGAACGCCTCGGTCTCCGCACCGTCGACCGCTGCCCGTAGCGCCACGCGCCGGGTGGTCTTCTGTCCCTCGAGGCGGATCGCCCCGAGGTCAACATTGCTCTCCTGCCGCAGTTCGGCCCAGATCTTTTTAGCCTGGTCAGCCAGCGGTTCGATACGTTCGTTGCGGAGCTCACCGGCGTTGTCCTGCAACCACTTCAGTGCCTCGGTAGCGAGCTTAAGTCGAGGCTCGGCCTGCGCCGCGGAATCGGCTTTGCCGACCCACTCGGCCAACTGAATCGCAACCGGGGCCCACTGGTCGGCGCGCTGCCGGATCAGAGTCGAGGCCTGCTCACTTAGCGCCGTATACGTGTGTTCCAGATCCGGCAATGTCGCGGCGACGTGGTCGGCGAGCGCCGCATCGTCGTCAATGGGCAACTCGGTGAACCGTTCCCAGGATTGCTGGGCCGCACCCAGTGCGGTCAGGTCGTCATTGGACCGAGGCGGACGGGGAACTCCTCGGACTAGCGCGACGACCGCGGAACGGGCCTGGGCGGTCGCGGCCCGTGCCGCGGTCAAGGCGCTGGCAGCGCTGAGTTCGCGCTCCAGGGCGGCCCGGGCGGCGAGCGCCCACTGCTCGGTCAGCGAACCCTGCCCGCACACAGGGCAGTTCTGATCGCCGTGCTCGGCGTGAAAATCCAGGCCCTGCTCCAGCAGGTGCGCCCTATCGGCAGCCAGGGCGTCGGAGCCACGGGCCTCCTGCTGCTCGCTGGCAGCAGGCCGGCGGCGTGGTCGGCGCAGTGGCCTCGCTGATCAACGGCCGCACTGGCGCGGGGTCGGGTTTCGTCTTCTTCACCTGCGCCAGAGCGGCCACCGCGCGCGGGTCGGAGTGGTTCTCGAGCACCGGTTTCAGCGAGTCCCGGACTGCTTTGAGTTCGGCGCCGGGTCTCCTTAGTTGCTTGACCTCGGCGTCAAGGCGCTCCGTCGCTTCGGTCAGTTGTTCCAGGCCGAGGAGGCGGTGCAATTGGTCGTAGAACTGGCTCGGGGTGCCCTCGAGGATGTTGCCTAGCTCGTCGTAGCTGAGCAGTGGGCGGTACATCTCCAGCGCCGCTTCCCAGCCGAGGGTCTCGATTTCCTCCCTCTTCTTGCCTGCCCGTTGGACCCAAACACTCATGGCATCTACCTGCACATCGCCGGCGGGCCAGTCGACTCCGATGGTCGTAACCCCGGACCCCTCTTCGGTGATGCCGATCCGGATTTCGGCAGGGTCGCCGTCGTGCAGGTTGCGCCACGCCTGGGACCAGACCTGTCCCTTCTTGTGGTCCCAACGGGAGTTGCGGCCGGTCAGTGCAAGCTCGAGAGCCTCAGCCAACGTCGATTTCCCAGACCCGTTGCGTCCGGCGATGACGATCAAGCCAGGTCCCGGTTGCAAGGGCACGGTCAGCTTGGCACCAATGCCCCGAAAACCCCGCACAGTGATGGATTCGAGATAGGCCCCGACCGGTTCGGGGGTGGTTTCGGGAACCGAGGGGACAGTATCCCGCACCTCCTTCCCGGTGGCCCCGCCGAGGGCCTCGGCGAGATCCTCGGGATTGTCCAGTGCCGCCAAGATCACCAACCGCGCCTGTTCGGTGAGCGAGGCATCGGAGTCGGCGCGCGCCAGGACGATGTCTCTGAGTCGGTCGTCGGCCATGATTCCTCCCCTGCCGACAGCAGACTAGAACCATTCGCGGCGGTTTGGTCGGGAAAACAATTGGATACCGGCACCCGATAACCCAAGGACCGATCGCGACCCGTCCTACTAATCTGACCGGCATGGGAGGAGATTCAGGCGTCGAGGTGGCAGCCAGCGTTGAACACATAAAGCCGCCCTATTACTTTGTCCGCGACAGGGCTTCCAGGGTCGCTCACCACTGGGACTATGAACGTGACCGAACTACGCGTGCACTATGCGGCCACGTGTACGAAGGTGAAATTCTCTTCGAGGGAGACAAGCAACCAAGCCGAGTTTGCCGTGCTTGTCGGGAACTACTCCCACAATTCGAAGCGAGATGGTGGCGCGACTATGCCAGGGAGTCATTGACTCGATTAGCCGGCATCAAGCAACGCTGCGCCGATCTCGAAAATCAACTGAGACAATCGAGAAGCCAAGTCGAGAAACTGACTTACCAACTCGGCCTTTGCGAGGGGAGAAACGAATCCCTCAAAATGAAGGTCGCGAATCAACGCGATACCCTTCGCCGACTGCAGGATAGCCGTGCCGCGAC
>JBJTGN010000298.1:0-2825 GCA_046093905.1 Actinomycetota bacterium | reverse complement strand
TCGACGTGAAGCTGTAGAACTGGCTGATCAGCCAGGCGGCTGCTTGGAACATGTCAGTGGAACCTTCCGGTACTGGGGGACGGATTGCTGGGGGATGGGTACTCGGGAACCGGGTCGTATCCGGAGGGTCCGAACGGACGGCATCTCACGAGTCTGCGGACGGTGAGCCACGTGCCCCGACCTGCACCGTGCACCTCGAGGGCTTCTCGGGAGTATTCCGAGCAACTCGGCGTGAAACGGCACGGAGACGGTCGGCCTTCGCGGCCCGCCTGGTAGAAAGCGATGCCCTTCAGCAACATCCGTTGGATGAGACTCGACTCCTGGGGGCGGTGGATCGGGTCGACCATGTCACGATCCTGCCGACAGGGTGCGTGAGACCGGCACTCGGCTCAGCATGCCCTGCACAGCGTGCCTCAGCGCATCGAAGGTCGTTTCCCGGGCGGGAGTGGCCAACCCGAACAGGTACAAACCAGGGGACAGGTCGACGGTACGAAGAATCTCCCTCAATCGACGCCGAACGCGATTTCGCTCCACCGCCGGACCCGCGGTCCGACCGATGGCGAAGCCCACATGGGCAAATTCCAAGGATGAGTCAGCGAGCATCACACACCACAGCGGTCCTGAACGAACACGTGTTCCCTCTCGGCGGAGCCGAGCGAAGGACTCCCGTCCGCGGAGGCGTTGGATCAAGCCGACAGCCGCTTGCGGCCCTTCAGCCGCCGAGACTTGAGGATTGCCCGTCCAGCTCGGGTGGACATGCGAGCGCGGAAACCGTGCTTGGTGGCTCGGTGCTTCTTGTTGGGTTGGTAGGTACGTTTCACAGCGGACTCCTTCGAACCTGGATTCGCCCCCGGTGGGCGAGAAAGTCCAGGACACGGCTCATTTGCAGCCATCTCGACGAGCCTGGGCACACGAGGCGACCAGCGCCCGACAAGCGCTCTCGGGCAGGTTACGGGCGTTTGTGTGAAATGGGCAACTCCAGACAGGAACTCGACTTGCTGAGGCTTATCCACAGCCTGCTATGGTCTCCCTTCCCGACCCCGCGTCCGGATTTCGACAGAAATCTCTCGACAACGTGCGGGTAGAGAACTGGTCTCGAACCACATTTGTTTGTCCACATCATGTGGACACAACTGTGGAAAAGACTTGTGAACAAGCGAGGAGTCAACGGTGGAACGCACGGATGGGATGTGGACAGCGGTGTCGCAACTGCTGCGCGCCCAAGTGTCCGACGCCGTTTGGTACTCGACTTTCAACGATGTCTACGCACTCCCCGACGGTGGCGACACCATCCATCTGGCAGTTCCGAGCAGCACCGTCCGCGACAAGATCATGTCGAGGTATCTGCAGATCGTGCTCGATGCCCTCAGCGAAGTGGGAGCGAGCTCGAAGAATCTCGTCGTCGACGTGGTGGCGCCCGAGTCCTCGACCGAATCCGACACCTTCGATGAAACTGACGGAGTTGCACCGGTTCCGACCACACCCACCCTGAAGCCGAAACCAATTGGCGAGGGCGACTCGAGTGATGGCATCGCAGACCGCGCCGGTCTGAACCCTCGCTACACCTTCGAAACTTTCGTGAAGGGTGCGTCGAACAGTTTCGCCCTCGCCGCAGCTCAGCGAGTCGCCGAAACTCCAGCCCGTTCGTACAACCCATTGTTCGTGTATGGGTCTGCGGGACTGGGGAAAACTCACCTCCTGCACGCCATCGGCCATTACGTGCTGCAGAACTACAGCCACTATCAGGTTCGCTACGTCTCGACCGAGACGTTCCTGAACGAGTACGTCGACGGCATTCGAAACAACTCGATCGCCAATTTCAAACGCAGATATCGAGACATCGATGTTCTCTTGATCGACGACATCCAGTTCATGGAAGGAAAAGAAGGACTCCAGGAGGAGTTCTTCCACACCTTCAACTCTCTCCATGGAGCCAACAAGCAGATCGTCATCTCCTCCGACCGAGTCCCGGACGCCATCCCCAACCTGGAGGACAGACTGATCGGCCGCTTCCGATGGGGATTGATCACCGACGTCCAGCCACCCGATCTCGAAACCCGTCTCGCGATCTTGCGCAACAAGGCCGAACGTGAGGGCACAGTCGTACCCGCCGATGTCCTCGAGTACATCGCCTCGCGTGTCACGAGCAACATTCGTGAACTCGAGGGCGCCCTCATTCGAGTGAGCGCCTATGCAAGTCTCAACCGGGTCGACATGACCGTTGCCCAAGCCGAACGCCTCCTCGAAGACCTTCTCCCCGGTTCTGCACCAAAGCAGCGCACCGATGAGGAGTTGCTCCACGAGATCGCCCGGCTTCTCGGCCACAGCGTCGAGGCTCTGCGCGGCAAGAGCCGTCAACGGCCGTTGGTCGCCGCCCGTCAAGAGGCCATGTACGTGTTCCGCGAACTCACGGACCTGTCCTACCCGGCGATCGCCCGACTCTTCGGCGGACGTGACCACACCACAGTCATTCATGCAGTGGAGAAGATCACGCGCCTCATGCAGGAGCGGTCTCAGACCTACGACCAGGTGACGATGCTCGTCCGGTCGCTGAAGATGGGATGAACGCCGTGCTCCTCGACCTCTCGCTGTCTTCCACTCTGTGCCGACTTTCAACACACTGGGGACGCGGACTGTGAACAAGCGACGAAACCCTGTGCAGAACCCAGCGTTGTCCACCGCGGGCTCGCGCTCGACCTCCACGCCTGTGAACAGCTGTGGACACCTGCGCGCGGGTGAAATGCTGACTGGCGTTGGTGGATCGCGCTGTCATCCACAATCCACAGCACTTATTACTAGAACTATCTTTCATCATCATCTGGAGA
>JBJTGN010000297.1:0-2180 GCA_046093905.1 Actinomycetota bacterium | reverse complement strand
GACGTATCGGATACACGGGTTGCTCCGGCGTGGAAGTCGCGTTCGAGGAGAAACGCAAGGTGCGGCGCAAGATCTCGTCCGTCGGGGCTTGCGGGAACAACGATCGCCTCGCCATCGTGCACGGCGTTCGACAGCGCAACGTCGCTGGGTCGGTCACCTTCCTCCCAGACATTCCGCAGCGACTTCGTGACGGCAGACGCAATGGTTGAAATCGGCAGACGTGACGGATCGATGCCGAGCGTCCAGACGACACGAGCGAAGCGACGGACATCGCCGAGGGCTTCTGCCACATTCGAGCCGACCAGCAGCGCTCGGCGGTCCGCTTCACAGATGGCCTCGTCGAATCCTGCGGGCAGAGTTCCGTCCCGTACGAGGATCACCGCAATCATGATGTGCCAGATTACGCCGACTTGTGGGGAGGTCCCTGACTGGGACCGGTCGATCAGGAACGTTCGAGGGATTTTTCGATGTCCGAGAGGGCTTTCACGATTCTGTCGGTCTCAGTTCGATTCTCGTGCACCAGCCGGACGAGCCAGAATCGCATGAAGCGGGCGATCGAATATCGGACGAACAGAGCCGTTCCGGCGACCACGAGTACGAGTCCGACGAGAGTCCCCGTCGCGAGATAGGCGATCTGGTCGGCAGCGACGGCGGTGCCGCTCGCTTGGAAGCCTCCGTAGACGGCGAGGCCAACTCCGGCGACGAGCGCCACGACGCCGAGCGTCAGTAGCCAGCGCTCACGGTCCGATCGAGCACAGCGCAGCTTCATGGCTGCGATTTCCTCCGTGAAGGTTTGGATTCGATCTTCGTTCATGACACTGTCCCTTCTTCAAGATCCAAGATATGCACCGGCGAGAACTTCGTCGCCGATCTCTGCCGCCGGCCCCGAAGCCTTGACAACACCGTCGGAAAGAAGGACGGCGATGTCGGCGACGCCAAGCACGGTATGGGCGAACTGCTCGACGATGACGATCGACACGCCCTCGGCCGCAATGAGAGCGAGGTGATGGTAGAGCTCGGTGACGACGATTGGCGCCAAGCCCATTGAGAGCTCGTCGACGAGGAGAATGACCGGCTCGGTGGCGAGAGCACGCGCCAGTGACAACATTTGCTGTTCTCCACCGGACATCGTCCCAGCAATCTGCATGCGACGTTCTGCGAGGCGCGGAAAACGTGAATACGTGCGCTCTTCGATGACTGCGAGCTTGTGCCCGCCGTACGTTGCCATGACAAGGTTCTCGCGAACGGTCAGGTTCGGGAAGATGCCACGGCGCTCGGGAACTGTGCACAATCCGACGCGGGAGAGAGCACTGGCTGATGCACCAGTGACATTTCGTCCGCCGACGATGACCTTGCCCAATGTCGGTCTCATGAGACCGCTGGCAACTTTGATCAAGGTGCTCTTCCCTGCACCATTCGGACCGAGGAGTGCGACGACCTGCCCTTGGGTGACGTGCAGATCGACTCCGTGTAGGACTTCGATCGATCCATAGCTTGCATGGATGTCGCGCAGTTCGAGGATTGTTCGCGGTGCCGTGGAGGTGGAGAAGTTCGCGCTGTTCATGGCGTTCACGAGGCTCCCAGGTAGGCCGACAGAACGAGTGGGTTGCGCCGAATTTCATCGGGTGAGCCGTGAGCGATGACCTCGCCGAGATCGAGAACGTAGATCGAGTCACACACGTCCATGATGAAGTTCACATCGTGTTCGACGAGCAGAATTGCCAACCCTTCGCCGGCGAGATCGTGCAGCAAAGTCGCGAGATGGGCAGTTTCTGCATCACCGAGTCCTGATGCCGGTTCGTCGAGAAGGAGAACAGTGGGCTGAGTGGCCAGAGCCCGGGCGATTTCCACGAGTCGCGCTGAACCCGTGGGGAGTTCTCCTGCAGTCCTGTCCGCAACATCTTGGAGACCGACACGGGCCAGGGTTCTCTCAACGGCGTGTTTGATGTGCCGGCGACCAGCCAATTCAGCCGCGACGCGGACGTTGTCACGCACTGACAACGAGGCGAAAAGTTCGAGGCGCTGGAAGGTTCGAGCGAGTCCAAGTTTTGCGCGTCGATGCGGTGGGAATCGTGTGGCATCGACTCCACTCAGGCGCACGGTTCCCGATGATGGTTCGAGCATTCCGTTGATCACGTTGAACAAAGTCGTCTTGCCTGCGCCGTTCGGCCCGATGAGTC
>JBJTGN010000296.1:0-12015 GCA_046093905.1 Actinomycetota bacterium | reverse complement strand
CAAAATATGGGACTGATCTCCATTACCGGACACAGCATGTTGTGTCGACGGGCTCTACGGGCCCACTTGACCAACGGTCAAGTGGGCCTGGATTCAGGGGGAGTTACGGCGCGTGCACAGTCGCATTTAACGTGCATTGGTAGGCACAACGTGCGCCGAATGCCGTCGGAGCCCCTGCCCCAGACCGTCCTAGCGGGTCCGTGGGACCCGGATTGGTCCCAACACCGACCTGGACGACCGAATCGGCGGCAAACAGATAAAGCAAAACCGCTGATAAGAGCCGGTTTTTTGGTCGGGCTGACAGGATTTGAACCTGCGACCACTTGACCCCCAGCAAATGGGACTAGCACGTTGCGCCCGCTCAGGCCCGGTATGCGCGTTATTCGAGGCCTGCGGATCGGGCATGAACGTGCAGGTCGTTCAGGAGCGCGCAGAACGTGTGGTCCCAAATTGGTCCCAGACCAACCTGCCTCAATTGTCAGGCGCCGACGAGCACCTGCAGTGCGGCGTGGCCGCGTCGCGAGTTTGTCCCGGTGGCTATCCATGACCGATGGTCGCGATTCTGTAAGGCCTTCCACAAAGCCGCGATCCGTCTCTGGTCGCTGCCGGCCATTCGGGTGCGGTCAGTAACCGGATCGGTCAGGGCGCAGGCCAATATCGCTGAATCGTCTAAAGGAGAAAACGATGGGATGGTTTCACCCTGAAGAGGCGGCGACGATCGGCGTCGTGATGAAATACGCTGACCTCAAACCTAATAGTCGTTATCGCATCGAGTTCACCGACGGTGAGGGCTACATTTGCACCTACTTCACCGACTACGAGAGTGAGAATAGCGGCGATCTAGACATCGAAATGGATGACCCGAGATACGACGAGTTCTACCAGATCTGGATGACGGTTCTAGAGACCCTTGTACCCGGCCGCCGCGGCTCCGCGGACACTCTGACAATCGACTACCGCGACTTCCCCGCCTCGATCGTCGACGCCGACACCGGGGCTACCATCTACCCGGCACCCACGACGAGCAGGCCAACCTCGTGAGGCTGCAATGCGCAACGCAGCGCATCCCGCGCCCGGCTGCTGGCTACATACAGCAATGGCCGTTCCCGCAGCAGCGCCTCGGTCTTCTTCCTCGTCGGGCAGGTTGCGCAGCGTGGCCGGCGACGCCTTTGGCGCGGTGCATCGTCATCAACAGCGGCTGACCCGGCCGCGGGGGCTTTCTTGTCGACGTTCATCCCCGAGGATCCCGAGGAACTTGCCTCGGTAGTCGGGTTCTTGGCGGCCCACGAGCGCCTCCGCGGCACCGTAGCGTCGCCAGGTTATGCCCTCGTGGGAGCCGAAGAGCACGACCGGATCGAGTTGCCCCGGTCGGTACATCAGGCGTTAACCAAGGCGGTAGAGGCGCTTCACGCGGGCAAGGCGGTGACCATCGCTCCGCAGTCGATGAAACCAGGCCGCCGATCTTCTTGGGCTGAGCCGACCCACAGTCGTGCGCCTGATTACCACTGGAGCGTTGCCGGCGGAGCGGATCGGAAATCGGCATCGCCTTCTGCTCGATGACATCCTCGCACCACCGCGAAGAACGCCTCGCCGGAAGCATTCGGATCCGTTGGAGCGCACTTGACTGAACACGTTCTGCGGTCAAGTGCGCTAAAGAAGACGCACTTGCGGAGGCGAGAATAAGCGCACATAGCGCGCATAGCCGCGCATAGCGTGCGACTCGAAGCCGGCCATAGGTCCTACCAGGGCATCGCCAAGCAGTCGGTGGTCCCAAATTGGTCCCAAAAAACTTTCCGTTCGCAACAAAAAGTCCGAGGGAAAGCAGAGCAAAACTGCTGCTCAGAGCATATTCCACAAAGTCGGGCTGACAGGATTTGAACCTGCGACCACTTGACCCCCAGTCCCACGAGGTGGGTTCGCGAAGGTTCGCCGAGGCCCGAAACCTGCTGTGCCCCAACGATTCCCGTCCTCAGCGAACGGAGGCGAACCTCAGCGGTTTTCGTCTGGTTGGGGTACGGAGTGGGGTACGGCAGCAAAGTCACATCCCCAACTGCTCGGTCCAGCCGTCGACTGCCGCCCGGGTCGACGCCTCGATGACGTGTGAGTAGACGTCGCCGGTGATGCTGACCGAGCTGTGCCCGAGGATGTCGCGCACCACAGGCAGGCTCGCCCCGGCGTCGACCATCGCCGAGCCGGCCGCGTGCCGCAGCGCGTGAACGGTGGCACCTTCGATGTCGGCCTTCTTCGCCGCGATCTCCACCGTGCGAAGGATGCTCGATCGCGGGTCGACGACGCCGCCGGTCGCGGTCGAGAACACCAGGTCCTCGTCGACCCACAACTCCCCCGCTTTGAGTCGTTCAGCGGCCTGGGTGGCCTTGTGGGCCCGCAGCATCGTCACAACCCAGGGCGTCAGCGGTATCCGACGCCGCGACCGCTTCGTCTTGGGTGTGGCGAATTGCAGCTTGCCGTCGACACGGTTCAGCGTGCGTCGCACCTGAAGGAACCCGGCCTCGAGGTTCACGTCGGACCACTTGAGCCCGGCGACCTCGCCGCGACGCATACCCGTCGCGAGCGCCAGCTTGAGCGCGTCGGCGTAGCGCAGGCCCTCGGTCGCTGCCAGCAGTGCCCGGGCCTGCTCCGGTGTCAGAAACACGGCCTCCTCGCGGTCGACCTGTGGTGTGGCGATCGCCCCGGCAGGATTGGCCGCGATCAGCTTGTCGCCGACCGCGCTGGCGAGCGCCAGGCGCAGCACGATGAACGTCGACTTGCGTGTCGACTGCGACAGGCCGGCGCGCTGCATCCTGCCGAGCAGGCCCTCGATGTCGCTCTTGAGCACCTTCCCGATCGGCTTCGACCCCAGCGCCGGGATCAGGTGCTTGCGCGCCAGCCGGCGGTACTGATCCTTCGTCGACTCCGCGCGGTCGGATACCTCGAGCACGTCGGTGATCCAGTGCTCGAGGTAATCGCCGAGGTTGCGTGTGGAGTCCTTCACCGGCTTCTCAGCCTCGACCCGGGTGCGGCCGCCCTTCATCTGTTCACGGACTGCCTGGGCTGTGGGTCCATAGAAGCTGTGTCGCCTACGCACGCCGTCTGCATCGACGTAGGACAACCGGCCTTCCCACAGGCCGTTCGGGCGCTGGCGAACCGCACCTTCGCCGTTGTGCCGCTTGGTCATTTGATCAATCCTTCTTCACGGGCGGCCCTGATGTACCGCTTTGCCTGACTCTCACTGAGCGGATCGAACGCGTTCCGAATCGCCTTGATCCGCTCGCCCTCCGGCACGCTGCTGTGGATCTCGGCCACCTGGCGCAAGAGTGCGGGTGTGACCTTTCGCCGCTTGCTGGCCGCCTCGACAACCTTGCGGTCGCGGATAAACATGCCCGGGCCACGCGTCGCGACCAGGCCTGGGCCCTGCGGGTTAGGCCGGTAGATACCCGTGATGGCGAAGGCGTCGTGCATCAGGTTCTTCAGCACCAGCATCTCGAGGTCTGCGGTCCGCACGCCCTGGTCGCCCGGCTCGGACCACAGCCGCAATGACACGCACAACGGCACTCCGTCGCGGATCTCAAAAACTGCTTCACCCGGAACCCTTTCGGGGCCGCCGGGCCACCCGTAGGTGAGCTGTCGGTGCGCGAATTCTTCTCCCAGCGGCACGATTTCGTTATCAGTCACCTGTAGCCACGCGCCATCGGGCTGCGGGTAGGTGATCGGGTGTGTCGGTTCTGCCATTCGGTTCTCCCTGTTCAGTCACGGTGCATTAGAAGGTTCATTGCGAACGTGGCTCCACGTTAATGCGACGTGTCATTGTGGTCAAGTGAACCAGAACGAACCCCAGATAACCGTGAAGGAGGTGAACACCATGAGCGAACCCAGACTCGTCGACTACGACGACACCATGCACCAGCTCGGTGGCATCAGCCGCACGACGCTGCACGGGCTGATCGTCGACGGCAAGTTGACCCGGGCCCAGATCGGCCGGCGCAGCTTCGTCACGCAGGAGTCGATCGACGCCTACGTCGACTCGATCAGCAGCGAACCCGCTCTCGCCGACTGAGCGGGACACCAGACCCGCCGGGTGTCGACGGCGCTAACCACGACACACCCCCGAAAAAGAAACAACAAGTTAGGAATCCATCACTCACATGGGAATCGACATCAAGAGCCTGGTCGGCGACCGGGCCAAATCTGTGAAGTTCGATGCGGTTGGCGACTTCGGCGAAGGCCGCATCACCGCAGCGGAATTGGTTGACGACCCGCAAGACTCGAGCAGGCCGCGGGTACTCGTCATCACCCTGGCCGACGACGACGGCGGCGAGGTCAAGCTGTGGGCCCGCTCGTCGCAGATGCTCGAGGTCATCGGCGAGGCGTGCGACAAGGCCGGCACGGACGGCATCGAGGTCGGCGACCACCTGAAGGTCACCTACACCGGCGAAAAGACGCTGAAGTCCGGCCGCACGATGAAGGTCTACGCAGCGGAACTCACCTCCGAGTTCGGCTTCTGATGGCCTACCTCGAGATCGGACGCTCTGCGGGTAACCCCATGCCGGTGTGCCAGGGCGGCATCATGCTCGCCAACGCACTGGCCCGGGCCAGTCTTCGCGGCCGCCACGATGAGGTGGCTCGAATGGTCATGTCGCTGCTCGACCAGGACGGCGACGGCGGTGTGGTCGCATCAACACTGACCGCCCTCACCAACGGCTACCGAGCGCAGCTGGACTCCCGTTTCGGCTTCGACGCCGCGATGGACTACCTCGACGGCCTCGACCAGTCGGCGAAGTTCGACGCGATCGTCAACGGCGGTGACGAATGACCGAGTATCTGGAACACAGCCAGTACCCGCGCGACGGCTACCGGCTCGACCTCGGCCGGCTGTGGGAGATCGACACCGGCTGGGAGACCATCCGAGATCTGGTGGTTTTCGCCAACGCTGACGGCATCCGTATCGGCGACATGCGCTGCGGTGAATGGGAAATGGCGGAGCGAAGCGCCGTGCATCTCACCGTCGAGCAGGCCCGGGCCCCCGGCGAGATCCTGCTCGCCGCAGCGCAGCGGGTCGAATGGGACGCCTCGATGTGGAGGACTCACGCCACACAGGTGAACCCGACCTCGGCGCTGAAGCGGGCCCTCGACGAGCACCTGGCCGAGTCTCGCCGGAACCGGACGGAGGCGGCACAGTGACCGCCGACGAATACTGCCTGGCCTGCGCGGTCGGGAAGGTGATCGCTCAACTCGAGCACACGATCGCCGAGACCGAGTTCGACAACGGCGAAACGCTGCGGTGGGACATCCCGGTCAAGTTCACCGCCCAGACGGTGTTCCGACTCAGGGCCCAGTTGCGGGAAATCCAGCACCGACTCGAGGAACACACCGAGATCCGGCTGCCCGATCACTGGCCGGCCAACTAGCTAGCGGATAACGAAGGGCCGCCTGCCCGATTGCCCCGGGTAGGCGGCCCTTCAATCCACACTCACATGGATACGGAAAGTGTAACTGCGCGTGCATAACAAGGATTTGAACGACTACTTCGACGCGATCTTCGGCACCACCGAAGGCCACCTGTGTGTGGCTGTGGGACTCAAGCCCTACCGCGACGACAACGGCAAGTACAAGCACGGAGTGTTCAATCAGGCCGCCTTCGAATGGCCGCGGCAGCGGGCCGAGGCGCTCACCTACTTCGAGAAGACCTCACAGATGGGCGACGCGTACCTGTGTCCGTACCTGATGCGGGAACCCAAGCGGCACAAAGGGCTCGCAGTGTCGCGGGTGCTCGTTCACGCCGATATCGACGGCGGCCTCGACGCCCAGGCCGTCAAAGAGTTGGGCGGCTTCATGGTCGAGTCCGGGACCGCCGGCCACGGTCACGTCTACGTTCCGTTGGCGTGGCCGGTCACCCCGGATCAACATGAGCTGTTGTGCCGTGGTGTCGCTGAGCTCCTCGGCGGTGACCACAAATACTCCGATAACGACCTGCTGCGTCCGCCGGGAACCCTGAATTACAAAAGTCACGTTGACGGCGGCGAACCTAGCCCCGTCGAGGTGGTGTGGTGCGCCGAAGGCCGGGTCGACCCACGGGAGCTGGCCGACATGCTCGGCGTCGACCTCGCCAACGCCGCCGCTACCACCGGCGCGCCGAGGCAGGCCAAAACCGACACCACCGGCGCCCCTGTGGATCTGGAGAAGTACCCGTCGATCACAGCGGCCCTCGAGGACAACAGCGGCGACCGATCTGCGGACACCTACCGGGTGGTGGCGGTGTGCCACACCGCGCAGGGCTGACCCTCGAGGAAACCTGCTTCGTGGTGCGCACCCGGGAGGATCTGCGCGGCCGCCTTGACGAGCGCCGCGACGACGACCTGCTCGCGACCTGGCTGAAGGTCGACCAGAAGGAGCGCACAGCCGAGCGCCTGGTATCCCCGGCGTCGCCGACAGTCGACGGCGCGGAGCTGCTCGACGAGATCCACGCCGCCCTTACGAAGTTCGTGATCTTCCCCTCCGAGGCCGCCGCCACTGCGGTGACGCTGTGGATCGCCGCTACTCATGCGCTGCCGGCATGGCAGCACGCGACCCGCCTGGTGATCCGGTCACCGCAGAAGCGGTGTGGGAAGTCGCGACTGCTCGACGTTATCGAGCGGTTGTGCTGGAACCCGATGGCGTCCACCGATGCCTCGGTCGCGGTGCTCTACCGCTCGATCGGTGACGACGACGCGAAGACCGTGACGCTGCTGATCGACGAGGCCGACGCACTGTTCGGCACGAAGGCGAAGGCCGATCAGAATGAGGATCTGCGGTCGCTGTTGAACGCCGGGTTTCAGCGCGGCCGATCGGTGTGGCGCTGCGTCGGCCCACAGTCAGTGCCGAAGGAGTTCCACACCTTCAGCATGGCGGCGCTGGCCGGCATCAAGTCCATGCCCGACACGATTCAGGACCGGGCCGTCGTGGTGGATCTCAAGCGCCGCCAGCCCGGGGAAACGGTGGCACGGTTCCGGCTTCGCCGCGACTCCGCGCCGCTGCGGTCCCTGCGGGACAAGCTGACGGCGTGGGCGCGGGAACCTGAACGGCTCACCACAATGGGCGATACCGAACCGGAGATGCCCGACTCGGTTACCGACCGCGCCCAGGATGCATGGGAGCCGCTCATCACCGTCGCCGACGCCGCCGGCGGTATCTGGCCGGATCTTGCGCGGGCGGCCTGTGAGGATCTGTGTCGGTCCGCTGAGGACGACGCGACCGATGTGCAGCTCCTGGTCGATATCCATTCGGTGTTCACCTCGGTCACCGAGACCTTCATGCGCTCAATCCAATTGGTCGCGGCACTGAAGGACTGCGACGAATCCCCCTGGCGTGACGAGGAGCTGACTCCGCACAAGCTGGCACGCCACCTCAAACACTTCGGTATTCGGCCTAGGCCTGGCCCCGGGAAGACCGCGCGTGGCTACTACGTCGCCGACTTCGCGGACCCGTTTAGCCGCTATATCCGTCCCGAAGCGTCCAACCGTCCCTGACGGCGCCGTGACCAGCAGAGAAAGGCTGCAAACGATGCGAAAAGAAACCGTCGCGGAAGTGTCCGCAGACTGTCCCAGACACTTCAGGGACACTCTGCGACACTTCGGCGACACTTACGAAAACACCCCCGAAACCGCAGGTAAACAACGGTTTAGGGACGGTTGGGACACTTCGGACACTTACCCCCTCGGGAGCTGACCAGTGACCGCCGTCTGCGACCAGTGCGGCGCAACCCTTAACCGGTGATCCTTGCCGACGCGATCGCCGCCCTCATGGCCGTGTTCCCGGGGCGAAGGAGATCCGGTGAGCATGGTTCACGTCCCTCGGCTTACCGGAGATGCCGCATGCCGAGCGAAGTGGGAGGAGACTCGCATGAGGATGCGAAGTTCAGTCGCGTCGTTCCGAACTTTCAGCGTGTCGATTTGGTGATCTGGGTCAGATTGAATTGCCACCGCTCCACAATGTGGAAGCCAAGCTTGCTAGGTACTTGGTACGACGCAGTCTCTCCAAACTTTGGCCCTGGTTCAAGTTTCGCGCCTCGCTGGTGCCCCGGCAGGGTGTCATCACGGCTTGAGATAGTCCAAAGTGTTTGGCATTCAGACAATTTGCCCGTCCAAGAGGAAATGGGATCGGTCTTGTCGAATAGGCCATTTTGCTGAGTCGCCGTACTGGCCAGCCCGAAGTCGCGAAGTTTTGCGTAGGAATCGTGTCGGAGGTTCACCAGGGTGCGGAGTGGCCACCATCGCCGTCCCGGGTCGTTGTTGTCGTCCACGACAAGGCAGTCCCCGTGCTCTGCGTACCGGTCGACAATTTCGGCTAATTGGCGATAGTCCATTTTGCCTTTGGCAAAAGGTTCCCGCTGGGCCAGATAAATAGGTGTTGTTGTCATCGCGAAAATGACGAGAAGTGCGGCTATCCCGGTGCGCGAACGACCTACGCGCACAATGGAAATAGCGAGCAGCAACGCAAATGCTGGTGCAGTGAATGCGAGGAACCGTGGGTAGTAAAGCGGATAGAAAAGAACCGAGAAGACTAGTAGAGCAACGGTCGGGAATGCTATCCATGTCAAGGATATGGCGACAAGTGGACTAGGGCGACGACTGCCAGATTTTACTGCGATCGCAACGGCGGCCGTCAGGATCGCGCCGGCAACTATTGCCGCGACAGTCGGCGGGACTCCTCGATATATCTCACCGGCCGTGAAGTACTGCTCTCGCAGAATTTGTCTCAGGGTTTCCGGGCTTAGAGGGGGAACCCAGGTCGAATGATCCTGTTGCTTTCGGTTGAAAATCGCTAGAAATGGAACCGCCACGCCGATACTGGCCGCGATGACGACGCCCCATTGACGCATTGTCTCCCTTTGCTCGGAGCTCAGCATCCAGACGGCGACTGCGTGAGCCGGCACCAGCAGCACGAGGAACAGGTTGAACAGAATCGCGATGAGAAGCAGTCCGCCGTATACGGCCCATGACCGCTGACGTGGCCGCTGCGACGTCTGGACGCACAATACGGTCAGCCAGACCGCGACAGCCATTGTCATCGCATACGGCCGGGCCTCGATCCCGGCAAAGGTCACCCGCGGTAGGACCGCGAATACGATGCCCGCAGTCAATGCGACCGTACGCGTGGAAATTTGACGTCCGAGTATCACAACTCCGGCGGCCGCGATGCCCACAGCAAGCGCACTCGACAGTCTCGATGAGAGCTCGTTTACAGGAAACAGCGCGTACCAACAGTGCATCAAAAGGTAGTAGATCCCTTGATGTCCGTCGACGTTGCCCAGCATCCGCCAGAGGTCGGGGATCGGCCGAGTGGCGGCTGAAATGGTTGCCGCTTCATCGCTCCAAAAGTAGGGCCGGCTCGCCCCAATTGAACTGACCAAAAATGCCAGGACACCAACTAAGACGGCTTCCCACTGGGAAGAAAAGCCAGTCGTCTTGGGTTGATCTACGGTGGTTCGCCGTTTGAGATCTGGAGTGCCGCTCTCAACGCCTGCAACAGATGCTGGAGGTTGTGCGTCGTCCCCGCTGCCGCCTATCCGTCCAGCCAACTCGAATTCGGTATCGCTCACGATGTGCTCCCCTTTCGCCACACTGGCGCGCCCTTAGACATGCGTGCGCAGCCGTCGCATTTACGCTTGAGTATGCGTACGCATAGCTCTGCGCAGTCACCATACCCCTCCTGAAGTCGCAATATGAATGCAGGCATATGCATGCGCAAAGGCGCTACGAGCCATTTCGGTCACCTGCCGTTACGTTGGGTACCGTTCGGTGAGTGACGGGTGACTTGTCCTGGGGCGAGTACGTCAAGAGGGCGACGCGGGGTATGACGCAGGCCGAAATCGCCGCCTTGGCAGGTGTTGACCAGACCGGTGTATCGCGTTGGCTGAGTGGGAGCAGCGTTCCACGCGTTGAGTCCGCAATCAGGTTTGCCAGGGGACTCGGTCGGCCTCCAGTCGAGGCGCTGGTCGCGGCGGGCTACCTCACGCGGGCCGAAGCCGGCCTGAGCCCGGATATGCAGATCTCGGTTCGCGCGCTATCGACTGAAGATCTCCTCGCCGAAATCCGGCGTCGCGTCATGGACCAATAGGGCTGCGCTCAGCAGATCCACGAGCAGCAGCAACTCCGACTTGGTTAGATCGCTCGCACTGGTCCTCTGTAGTAGGAATTGAACCAGCCGACTCTTTGCGCGACGGACGCGAAACCCCATCATTCCCCCCGAAGAATTTGGCTCTAGCGAACTTAGCATCGCCGCCCACCGGCCGACAGCAGCTTAGTAAATTTTGTTGGGGCGGTGTAGGCCCGACGAGGTCGCAGGCTCGGCCCTCGACTGTACCCCCGGGGCCGAGGCGGCCTTGCAGAGCAACACCCACCAGTCCGTGCCTGGCGTAAATGCATCTCGGGCCGCCGCCGTGGCACTCAAGAGGTGGGCGGGGTGCCTCAGGCCCCCTCACCGCCGCCTCTCGTGGCATAGGCGACGCTTTCACACACAGGGCCCATCTCCACACCTGGAAACGGGTCGATTGGTTCCGATGGATCTCGGCGTGACCTCTCGTTGCTGAAACGCAAGAAGCGCGTATTTCGACAACCCTGCATTTGATCGGACTGGCTTCTTGCGTTTGCCGCCACCGAACGTGATGTTCATCCTCGTCGGAGCGTTCTTCTTGTCGCTGCCGCTTGTGTTTGTGCTTATCGGGACCTGAAGCTACTGGCCAATTTGGAGGAAGCCTCCCCCCTGCGGTTGTGGCCGCTGCTCTCTCCTGCCGCCTATGCCACCTGAGAGGCGGCGGCGGTGGTGCCGGTTCCATCCCCGCGGGGGGCTTCTATGATGTTGTATCAACCGTGCGACTCCGGTCGCGGCTGGCTCGGTGACCGCCATATATTCCGAACGGGGGGAGGAGTGGGGCCGGTGGGACACCACAGGTCCCACGTTCCGATGTGGGTGGTGGTGGCATGCGGGGGCCGACCGGGGTGCAGGTTTTGCCCAGAGCCCCGGGGTGGTGGAGATGGTGGAGAAATTTCGGGGAGATAGGCGGCCTATGCCTCGAGGGGCGACCATCGAGGGCGAGGGTTCACCGCCCCCACCCCTCGGCGCGGCACCGTTTGTCTGCGTTTTGTAGCAAGTGGTACGCGCGTACCGTTTTATGCTTACTGCCATGACTGCCATTCAGGTTCTCGACGGCCCGGTGGCCGTTTCACTTCGCCGTTTCTCCGACGCCGTTCACCAGTTCGTCGATCGTCAGCCTGTGTGGGATGCGGGTACTTGCCGGTGGTCTCCCCCGCTCTACAGCCGGATGCGCACCGCTGTGACAGGTCGGTCGGTGACGCCGGGCCGCAAGTCGCCGACGAGCCGAACCCCCGCGCGCACTTCGGTGCTCGATTGGCTGTGTCAGGTCGACCAAACGGTGGCCGGCTGGGGAGTCGGCGCGGGAACCGTTCACACTTTGCAGTCCCTCGCGGCGAAGACCTACAGGCCCCAAGACTGCGACCGGCTCGAGAAGTGGAGCGACCAGTTAGCCGCGTGGGCCTCTGACGCCGCGCAGCTCCTGGGCGACGCCGCGATCGCGGTCCCGCTTCGCGGTGTGGCTTGCCCGGTGTGCGGGGATCGGCACTCGGTTCGCCGCCGGGACGGCGAGGTCATCAGGTCGGCGGCGATCGTGGTGTCTGAGGCGGGAGCGCAGTGCCTGTCGTGCCTCGCGGCCTGGAGCACGGATCAACTTCCGTTCCTCGCCACGCTCCTGGGCTGCGACGCGCTACCGGCCGCCTTGTAGCCAACGAACTAGCAAACAGGTTTTCGAATATCGCGAATCTGGTTGGGGTACAGCGTTGGGGTACGGGTGCCAAAAAGGCGGTTCCCGGTGACCGGAAACCGCCTCTGACCTGCGTCGGGCTGACAGGATTTGAACCTGCGACCACTTGACCCCCAGTCAAGTGCGCTACCAAGCTGCGCCACAGCCCGTCGCCGTCCGCCAAGACGTCCGGCAGGTCGAAACTCTACCTCAGCGAACCGGCC
>JBJTGN010000295.1:0-9354 GCA_046093905.1 Actinomycetota bacterium | reverse complement strand
TCGATGCCGTCGAGGACTACATCGATCATCTCGTGGATCTCTTCGGCAGCGGAACCCTTGCAGGAATGCGCATCGCTGTCGACACGGCAAAGGGAGCGATGAGTGTCGTTGCGCCGGCAGTTCTCAATCGATTGGGTGCCGATGTCGTCGTCCTCAACGATGCTCCAACGGGTCTCAACATCAACGACGGATGTGGTGCGACTGCACCTCAGTCACTGTGTGAATTCGTTGCCGAGGCACATGATGGACTCGACGTCGACATTGCGTTCGCCTTCGACGGTGATGGCGACAGAGTCATCGCTGTCGACGAGAACGGCAAGGTCGTCGACGGGGATCGCCTGATCGCCCTGTCTGCACTCGAGAGGTTGGGGTCGGGCACTTTGATCGGCGGAACTGTCGTCGTGACCGTGATGACCAATCTCGGATTTCATCGGGCGATGCATGCTGCAGGAATCGACGTGGTCACGACGCCGGTCGGCGACCGCAGCGTTCTTCAGGAGATGGAGTCCAATGGCTATGTCATTGGCGGTGAACAGAGTGGTCACATCATCCATCGAGACCTCGCAACGACCGGAGACGGTCTGCTGGCGGCAATCGTGCTCGCACGCATGGTTCGCAGAGAGCGAGCCGCCAATGGCCGTCCATTCTCCGATATTGCTGCAGCGGTCATGACGAACGTCCCTCAGGTGTTGCGGGCGGTTCCGGTGGCGACGAAGCCGATCGATGTCGAAGTGGACCTCGCCGAAAGTCTTGTAACCGCCCGTGGTCGACTGGGTGAAAGGGGTCGGATTCTCGTGCGAAAGAGCGGCACCGAGCCCGTCGTTCGCGTGATGGTCGAGGCAGATGATGCCGACATGGCCGATGAGATCGCACAAGAACTCGTTTCCGCAGTGGTTTCTCGTTGGGGTGGGCGAGAACCGGCACCCTGATACAGGTCGGTAGCCTGGAGCCATGTGCGGCATCGTCGCTTTGGTGAGTCGTCCGTCGACTCGCCCGGCACCCTCGTTCGAGGCCATCGTCGGTCTCCTCGACAAAGCTGTCGAGGCAGGAGACGACTTCGATGCGTCTTTGCCGATCCTTCATCGGGTGAACGACGAGTTGAAGGGGGTTCCGGGACTTCAAACCCTCCTGACAACTTCACTGCCTGGCGCCATCACCGATCGGCTTGCTCGGATCCACGCTCGAGTCGAGGCTGCCGACGCTCAACTCGAGAACACCGAAATCGACCTGGAATCGATCGAGACACTCGCACAGCGCATCATTGCGATGAGGGACGTCCTCTGGTCGATCGGCCGTGACCGAATTCAGACCGCTGAGTCCGTGGGCGCGCTCATTGCCGCATCGGGCCGACAGGCCGGACCGGCCGATGTGGCCCTCGGTGGGTACCTGTTGATCCAGCAGTCGTTGTCGGCAATCGACCGTCTCGAGGTACGTGGTCGGGATTCAGCTGGAATCCACCTCTTCGTGTGGGATCACGGACTCGACGAGAACGATCCCGCTGTTCGCGAAGAGCTCGACGGGGAGCGCAGCGATCCTCTGTTCCAGTCCGGTGCAGTTCGAATGGTGGACGGTGTGCTGTCTTTCGTCTACAAGGCGGCTGCAGAGATCGGCGAACTCGGCGACAATACGCGGGCAATTCGCCGGGCCATCGAGAGCGACGTCCTCTTGCACCGTGCTCTGTCTTCGCCACGTGCCCAGGTCTCTCTTCTCGGTCACACCCGCTGGGCAAGCGTCGGCATCATCTCCGAGCCGAATGCCCACCCCGTCAACAGCGAACGACTGCACGTTCAGCCGGCTGGGACGAAATCTCATGACCCGTACGTGATCGCTGCACTGAACGGCGATGTCGACAACCACGAAGATCTTCGACTCGAGTATTCGCTCGAATTCCCAGGTCAAATCACGACTGATGCAAAAGTCATTCCTGCGTTGATCGACATTCACACCTCGCAAAGTGGCGACCTCGTCGAGGGGTACAGGCGCAGCGTGTCCTCTTTCGAGGGTTCGGTGGCGATCGGCGCGATATCGAGTCAGAGACCCGATCAACTTCTCGTCTCGTTGCGGGGAAGTGGACAGGGTTTGTTCATCGGACTGGCGCAAGACAGTTTCATCGTTGCGAGTGAGCCGTACGGGGTCGTCGAGGAAACGTCGACATACCTGCGCATGGATGGAGAAGGCAGCACCGGCAATGGCGACGCTCCCTCTGGGCAGATCATCGTTCTCGACGGATCGCGCGCCGGTGAACTATCGGGTCTGAAGCGTCTCGCATTCGACGGTCGTGAACTTGCCATCGACCCAGAAGAGTTCGTCCAAGCCGAGGTGACCACCCGCGATATCGATCGCGGTGATGCCCCTCACTTCCTGCTCAAGGAGATCTCGGAGGCTCCCGAGAGTTTCCGCAAGACGATCCGAGGCCGAATTGTCGAGAAAGACGGTCGATTGCGTGCCGAGGTCGGCTCGCGGGGTCTGAACGACGACATCAGAGCAGGTCTCGCAAGTGGGCGACTGAGCAAGGTTCGCGTGATCGGACAGGGCACGGCAGCTGTCGCCGGTCGGAGCTGTGCGTCGATTCTGGAGGAACTGAGCGACGGACGGCTCGATATCGATGCCTTGACGGCGACCGAGTTGTCTGGCTTTCAATTGGCTGCAGACATGAGCGACACCTTGGTGGTCGCTGTGAGTCAAAGTGGGACCACCACCGACACCAACAGGACAGTGGACCTCGTACGATCTCGTGGAGCCAAGGTCGTGGCAATCGTCAACCGCCGGGGAAGCGATCTGTGCGACAAGGCCGACTCGGTGATCTTCACCAGTGATGGACGCGACGTCGAGATGAGTGTCGCATCCACCAAAGCGTTCTACGCTCAGGTGGCTGCAGGAGTCCTGTTGGCATGTGCGGTCGGTGAGGCTGCTGGTATCGGCAGTTCCCAGCGTCGACACGAATTGCTGGCATGTATGCGCGACATTCCTGCGGCGATGCGCGAACTTCTTGCAACCCGGCGTGAGATCGGTGACATTGCGCGACGCTATGCGCCCTCGAAGAGGTATTGGGCTGTGGTCGGAAACGGCCCGAATTCGATTGCTGCGCACGAGATACGGATCAAGTTGAGCGAACTGTGTTACAAGAGCATCTCGTGTGACATCACCGAGGACAAGAAGCACATCGATCTTTCGAGTGAGCCCCTCATCTTGGTGTGTGCAGCAGGATTGCGAGGTAGTACGGCAGATGACGTTGCCAAGGAGGTCGCGATCTATCGTGCGCACAAGGCAACTCCGATCGTGATTGCTCACGAGGCGAGCCAACGGTATTCCCATGCTGTCGCTGTCCTGCAAGTTCCCGATGTGGATCCATCCTTGGCATTCGTGATGAGTGCGATGGTCGGTCACATGTTCGGGTACGAAGCCGCACGCGCGATCGATGACCTTGCACTCCCGCTGCGAGAGGCTCGCGAGGTTGTCGAAAATGCTGTGATGCGACATCGCAGTGCTGATGGGGTCCTCCGTGAGGTGCGCGCTGGCATTGTGGTGCCCTGGGAGCGCTTCGGCGAGTCGCTGCGCTCGGGTCAGTTCGACGGACACCTCGAGGCAAGTACAGCGCTACGCGTTGCTTCGATGTTGCGCATTCTTGCGATGGAAGGTTCCTCGGCAGCAGCGATCGAGCGTTTCCAGGCGGAGACGGGAAAGATCGGAACTCCAGCCGCGGTTCTCGACGATCTGACGGAGGCTCTGACGAGGGCGATCGAGGAGTTGACGAGACCGATCGATGCGATCAAACATCAGGCGAAGACGGTGACCGTCGGGATCAGCCGAAGTGACGAAGGAGTCATGGACCGGAATCTGGTGCGTGAGATCCTGGGAATCGGCGTCAGCCGAGATGTCCTCGGATACCGCAGCTTGAAAGTTCTCGCAGCACTCGATCCCGCAGTCGCCGAGGTTCTCGGCTTCACCCGCTATCGAATCGATGGTGAGCCGAAGTCCGGCACTGCGACAGTGACCGTCGTCGACCGAGGCGGCGTTTCGCTCGGCCTGAAGAGCCGCGCTGAAGAGCCCACACTTCTCGTCGGAACGAAGCGTCACGTCGCTGTCGAGCACGAGGTTCTCGTAGCGCGAGGTCGAGCGGATGATCGAACGGTTATTCTCGTTCCCGAGGTCAAGAGTGGTCACTCCGTCGGCGTGACATTGCTGCACGTTCGATTCCACGACACCCTCGAGCCTTCGATCATGCGTCCCGTACTTCAGGAGTACGACCGACGATACGAGAGACTCGTGGACTGGGTCCTCGAAACCGAGGGGGAAATGGACGACTCCCTTCTCGGCCGTGTATCCGTCGGTGATCTGCTCATCCTGCCGATCAGCGATGTCGCCAATCGTTGGCGTTCTCCATCGTGAGCGATTCGGTGATGGCGACGTCGGTCATCGGAATTGGCGTCGATGCGGTTGACATCGATCGGTTCGCACGGATGCTCGAGCGCACTCCCTCGACACGTGACAGGATCTTCACTGTCGAAGAGAAGAACTATGCGGCTCGTTTCGCAAATCCGATTCCGAATCTCGCTGTGCGGTTCGCAGCCCGTGAGGCAACGATGAAGGCTCTCGGAGTCGGACTGGGAGCCTTCGATCTGCACGACGTGTGGATTCGGAACGAGACGACGGGTCAGCCGGTCCTCGAAGTCGAGGGTGCAGCACAGGCTCTTGCTCGAGAAGCGGGAATCACCCGATGGAGCGTGTCGTTGACTCACACGGACACTGTCGCCATTGCTTATGTGATTGCGAGTGGTGTTCCGACTTCCCCAGATGAGGTCGACGCGTGAGAGCCATCATCAACCCCAGACAGATGCGAGTCATCGACGCCGAGGCGGTGTCGGCAGGTTTATCTCTCGACGTTCTCATCCACCGTGCCGGTGAAGCGGTGGCCCGCATTGCTCGGCGAATGATGGGCGGAGTGTACGGCAGGACGGTGGTTCTGGTCGTTGGCAAGGGAAACAATGGCGCCGACGGTCGATGGGCAGGAAGGCTTCTTGCCGACCGCGGAGTGCGAGTGCATGTCCTCGAAGCGGACAGGATGCCACTGCGCCTTCCGAAATGCGATCTGATCATCGATGCCGCTTACGGAACCGGATTCCGAGGTGAATGGAGTCCGCCCTCGACTCGTGGAATCCCGGTACTCGCAGTCGACATCCCTTCAGGACTCGATGGGTTGACGGGACGAGCGGGCCCTCATGTGTGGAAGGCCGATCGAACGGCAACATTCGTGGCCCTCAAACCGGGCTTGTTGTTCGGCCAGGGTCCAGCGGTCAGCGGAGAGATCGAGGTCGTCGACATCGGAATTAATCTTGGCCTCGATTCGGTCGACGCGAACCAGGTCGAAGAGTCCGATATCGGGAAGTGGTTGCCGACTCGACCGGTCGGCGCGCACAAATGGAATGCCGCTGTCTTCGTGCTGGCAGGAAGCCCCACAATGATGGGTGCCGCACATCTCGTGTGCCGAGCCGCAATGAGAATGGGAGCCGGAATCGTTCATGCCGCGACTCCGGGTGTCGTGAGCGACAAGTCGTTGCCAACGGAGATCGTGGGGCGTTCGCTCCCACTTCTCGATTGGTCGAGTGAAGTGATCTCGGAGACCGAACGATTCCAGTCCATCGTGGTCGGACCTGGTCTCGGCCGAGATGATGCAACTGCGACCGAGGCTCGTCGGGTGATCAACCAGGTTCAGATCCCGATGGTTGTCGATGGCGATGGGCTCTTCTGTGTGAGTTGGGGTGGCGAAGGAGCCCGTGACATCATCCGCTCACGGGCTGCGGCAACCGTGGTCACGCCTCACGATGGTGAATATGCGATGTTGCTCGGCGACAAGCCTTCTCCCGATCGTCTTGCGAGTGCTCGGCGAATGGCGATCGATCTGAATTGTGTCTGTCTCTTGAAAGGTCCGACCACAGTCGTTGCTGAACCGTCCGGTGAGGCACTGGTGATCAGCAATGCAGATCAAAGACTCGCAACTGCGGGAAGCGGCGACGTTCTGGCAGGGATGATCGGGGCACTTCTGGCTCGCGGGGTCCAGCCGTTTCACGCGGCGGCCACGGCCGCATGGATCCACGGGCGCGCCGCATCACTCTTTGCCCATGACGAGGGTCTGATCGCATCCGATGTCGTGGACCTCATCCCCCGAGCGGTGTCAGAGACGAGACGTACGTGAGCATTGCGACTGATCCGAGCCAAGGTCTCGGTCGCTCTAGAAGATCGGCACACATCGAAGTCGACCTTGGTGCGATTGCCCACAATGTGAGGACATTGTCGAATCGTGTGGCTCCCGCGCGTGTCATGGCTGTGGTGAAGGCGGATGCCTACGGACATGGAGTCGTGCCGATTGCCGAGGTGGCACTGGCATCGGGTGCCGACTGTTTGGCGGTGGCCCTCGTCCAAGAAGGAATCGAACTCAGGCGAGCAGGAATCGAGGATCCGATTCTCATTCTCTCGGAACAGCCAGATGATCAGATCGGTGACATTGTTTCCCACGGCTTGATCACTACTGCGTATTCGGTTCCCTACATCGATGCTCTCGAAAGAGAGGTACGCAAGCAAAATGTCGTGGGTCATGAGGTGCATCTCAAGGTCGACACTGGAATGAATCGGGTCGGCATACATCCATCGGACGCGGTCGAACTCGCAGGACGCATCGTTGCGTGCGGTCCCTGGTTGAGTCTGGCCGGTCTGTACACGCACTTTGCGACCGCCGATGACGTCGATTCGAACTTTGCTTCCGAACAATTGCGGAAATTCGAATCGGTTCACGCCGGTGTGCGGAGAGCGGGCATGGATGTCGAAACAGTCCATGCCGCCAACTCCGCAGCAGCGCTGATCATGCCCGAGAGTCGCTTGGACGTGGTGCGTCTCGGGATAGCGATGTACGGAATCGCTCCGAGTGACTCCCTCGAAAGTGCATGTGCCGACTTGAGACCAGCTCTGTCCCTGAAGTCGAATGTCTCCTATGTCAAGCGAGTGGCAGCAGGGGAAGGAGTGTCGTACGGATCTCGCTACCGGTGTTCGTCTGCCACGACAATTGCCACCGTGCCGATCGGATACGCAGACGGAATCGCCCGCCGCTCAGGTCTGGTGGGAATCGAAGTTCTCATCGGTGGTCGACGTCATCCCATTGTCGGGGTGGTGACGATGGATCAGTTGATGGTCGATGTGGGCGATGTCGAGATTGCAGTCGGTGACGAAGTTGTTCTCATCGGGCAGCAGGGGGACGAGCAGATCACGGCGAACGAAATCGCACATCGCCTCGGCACGATCGGATACGAAATCGTGTGCGCTCTATCGGATCGTCTGCCTCGCCGATACATCGAGATGTGAGGTCCACAGCAAGCACTGTGTCGCTGCTGAGTGTCGTAACATGGTGATCGCTCCCGCCGGATGGACGTACCCCGAGAATCGCTCCGGCCACGATCCGCGGTTCTGCACATCGAACGAAATGGATTCGGCATGAACATTCTGGTCATCGGAGCAGGAGGGGTCGGAGCCTCGATCGCCTCCATCGCCGAGACGAGGGACTTCTTCCAGAAGTTCGTCTTCGCAGATGTCGCGTTGGAGACTGCCCAAAGCGCAGTCGGCGCTCTCGACGATCCGGGACGATTCGCAGCGAGGCGCCTCGATGCTCGTTCGGTGGCGGAGATTTGCGAGCTCGTTGCCTCCGAGAAGATCGATGTCATCGTCAACGCATGTGATCCACGATTGAACGGACCCATCTTCGAGGCTGCCTTCACGAGCGGAGCAACATACATCGACATGGCAATGAGCCTCAGTTCTCCTCATCCGACCAATCCTTACAACCAGGTGGGAACACCCCTTGGAGACGACCAACTGGCAGCTCACGAGGCGTGGTCCAAGAAGGGCATCTTGGCGTTGGTGGGCATGGGGGTCGAACCTGGACTGTCTGACGTCTTTGCGCGATACGCGAAGGATCACTTGTTCGACACGATCGATGAGATCGGCATTCGAGACGGATCGAATCTGTCGATCGACGGATACGAATTTGCGCCGACATTCTCCATCTGGACCACCATCGAAGAGTGTCTCAACCCACCCATCGTGTGGGAGAAGTCTCGGGGTCTGTTCACGACGGATTGCTTCAGCGAACCCGAGGTGTTCCACTTTCCAGCTGGGATCGGTCCGATCGAGTGTGTCAACGTCGAACATGAAGAGGTCCTGCTGATTCCGAGAGAGATCGACTGCGACAGGGTGACCTTCAAGTACGGCTTGGGCGCAGAGTTCATCGATTGGCTCAAGACCTTTGCATACCTGGGTTTGGACTCGACTGACAAGATCAAAGTTGGCGACGTTCATGTCGCCCCTCGCGACGTTCTCGCTGCAGTGTTGCCGAATCCTGCAGAACTCGGTCACTTGATGCACGGCAAGACGTGCGCAGGCACGTGGGTACGTGGAACCTACGACGGCAATCCGCGGGAGGTTTATCTGTACCACGTTGCGGACAACGAGACGACCATGCGCGAGTGGGGGTCACAGGCCGTGCTGTGGCAGACGGCGATCTGCCCCGTGGTGGCACTCGAACTGCTGTCAACCGGAGCTTGGAAGGGTGTGGGTGTTCGGGGGCCGGAGGCATTCGATGCTGCGCCGTTCCTCAATCTCCTCGGGGCGTACGGCTCGCATCACGGTCTCTTGGAAATGGGACCTGGTTTGTGGCCGAGTCCGCGATTGACCGGCCAGCTGGGGTGGGATCGACCCATTCGGCGAGCGATCAAGCCCTGAGGTCCCCACATGGGCCGATCGACAGGTGCACATCGACCCGTCGGATACTGGTTCCTTCTCAGGCCTGCGCTCCCTCGAGTTCGTAGAGAATCACGCTTCCGTGGCGGATCCACAGACCGGCGCCGGCTTGAGTGAAGCCCGCTGACAGCCGTTTACGGTACCAGTCACCAGTTCGCCGATGAACGTGCATGTCTGTTGCAGAACTGTCCACAACGGTCGCAAAATCGTGGCTCGTCGGAACTTCGAGATAGAAAACATGTCGCGTCGCAGATGCAATGTGATCGATTGCCTGTTCACAGGCAGAGTCGTCGATGTACTGCAGGACTCCATGGCAGATGACGAGATCGAACGAACGGGGTGGGCGCCACGTTGCAATGTCGCGTCGTTCGTGCCCGTACTTCTTGCAGGCGTATTCGCTCACGTCGGTCGAGAGAACCTTAATCGACGGATGATTGTCACGGAACCAATCGCGCCACAGGCCAGGACCCGCGCCGATGTCGAGAACGGACCTGGGCTTGATTCCCCACCAGGCACACAGGCCGACCACTCCGCTGGCCAGGTTGGCGATGCGCCTGCGATCGTGAACAC
>JBJTGN010000294.1:0-9394 GCA_046093905.1 Actinomycetota bacterium | reverse complement strand
CTTCATTCATCTGCCACAACTGGTGCGAAGCTCCGAGCTTCGAACCCTTTGAAACGACGAGGTCAGCACATTCCTGAACGTTGTCTCGGCAGTATGCCCAACCCTGGATCGAGGCTGCAACGAATCGGACAGCAACGTCCTTGTAGGCCTCATCGCTCGAGAGGCGCTCTCCGGAGGCCCAAATGGCATCCTGAAGCATTCCGACGCCCTCTTCTTCGTAGCTGATGACGTTGAAGTCTTCCGGCGTGTACAACTCACCGGTGTCGGGGTTGATCGCCTCAAGAACCTGTGCGTATTCGTTGTACGTCATTGCTTCGGCTGCATCGATGTCACCGGCCAGCAGACCAGCCATGTCGAACTGCTGCTGAACGAGCGTGACGTCCGCTGCAGGATCGAGACCAGCCTTGGTGAGCGCAGCGAAGATCTCGAACTCGTTGCCGAAGCCCCAGTTACCGATCTTCTTGCCGGCGAAATCAGCCGGTGACGCAATACCTGCATCCTTGAAGGACACCTGCAAAGTTCCCGAACGCTGGAACACCTGAGCGATGTTCACGATGTCTGCGCCGGCTTCACGCGCAGCAAGTGACTTCGGAACCCAGGAAATGGCAAAGTCGGCGCCACCATCGGCGAGCACCTGTTGGGGAGCGATGTCGACGCCACCTTCAAGGATCTCGACGTCCAGACACTGGTCGGCATAAAAACCTTGGTCCTGAGCGGCGATGTACCCGCCGAACTGAGCCTGGATGAACCATTGCAATTGCAGCTTGACCGAGGTGACTTCCTCGCAATCGCCCGAAGGTGCTTCCGAACCAGCGGGAGCTTCGGTCGAGGTGCTCTCACCATCGTCTCCACCGCATGCTGCTGCGGTCAGAGCGAGGACGACCGCACCAGCAGCCAACTTCCAACTCTTATTCCTTTTCATTTTTCTCCTCCCCTTGGGCCGATGCCCGCGGATTTTCAGTCGCAACTGTAGGTCATCGGCTGACCCGAGCGCGCCGGTTCGTTCTGCCCGGTGTAGCAACTCCCTCCAGAAGGCTGGAAAGGAAGTAGAAAGTCAAACCAAGCAAACAGGCGCCGAGGACATACGCCCAGGCAACGGCATTTTTCGAACCTGCGATATTGCTTGTGATGCGGCTTCCGAGACCGTTTTGGGATCCCCCGAAGTACTCGCTCACGAAGGCCGTGATCACCGACGCAGGAGCCGCAATCTTCAAGGCCGTGAAGAGAAAGGGGACAGCGTTCGGAATTCGCACCTTGCGCAGAACCGCGAAGTCACTCGCTGCATACGATTTCATGAGTTCGACATGTGTCGGGCTCACCTGAGTCAGCCCGCGTGCCACGTTCACGAGCACGATGAAATAGACGACGAGCATCACCATGATTCGCCGAGGCACTTCGCTCGTGATCGAAAACATGTTGTTGAGCACTGCGACCAACACGAAAATCGGTACCGCATTCAATGCAATGGCCAACGGAGTCACGATGTCGTTGAGCAATCGGAATCGACTGAGAACCAAGCTCATCACCGTTCCGAAAAAGGTGCCCACGAGCAACCCGATGAGGGCATTCGTCCCCGACACCTTTGTCGCTCCCCAAATGAGACCGATGTTCTCGACGAACATGTCCCAGATCGTGGATGGTGCAGCCAGGAAGTACGGCTTGAGATCCAGTCCCTTCACTGCAAGCTCCCAGACGGCGATGAACAGCGCGCCGAAGAAGAGCGGAGGAAACACCGCCCGAAGCAGGGAGCCGACTCGACCGCTCATCTGTCTTCGATCCCCCGAGCCACCGATTCGAGTTCGACACCGCGCAGTGCGGCGCGCACGGCACTGATCCCCGCAAAGAACGCCTTGTCGTCTCGATTGGAGACACTTCTAACGCCAGTGATCTCGACATCGATGATGTCGGTGATCCGACCAGGACGCGGAGACATCACCACGACTCGATTGGACAGATAAACGGCTTCAGGAATCGAGTGAGTCACGAACACGACTGTCGTACCCGCCTTGCGGCAGATCGACAACAACTCGCTCTGCATGTGCTCGCGAGTCATCTCGTCGAGAGCGCCGAACGGCTCATCCATGAGTAGCAGTGCCGGATGAACTGCAAGAGCTCGGGCGATCGCCACCCGCTGTTGCAGTCCTCCCGACAATTGCCATGGGAAGTGGTCAGCGAAGTCCGGCAGCTTCACGAGCTCGAGCATTTCGAGCGCCCGTTCACGTCGCTTCGTCGAGTTCCAGCCCTTCAACTCGAGGGGAAGTTCGATGTTCTTCGCTACCGAACGCCATTCGAACAGACCGGACTGCTGAAAAGCCATGCCGTAGTCCTGATCGAGACGAGCCTGCTTCGCAGATTTTCCGTTCACGGCAATCGAGCCGCCTGACGGCTCGATCAGGTTGGCAATCAATCGAAGCAATGTCGACTTTCCACACCCTGAAGGTCCGATGAGCGAGACGAACTCTCCCTCTGCGATCGTCAAGTCGATGTCGACGAGAGCATCGACTTGATTGCCGGCCCCCTTGTTGAAGATCTTGCTGACTCCGGTCAACTCGACGGCGCTCATGCTGCTGCCTCCTTGGGACGATTTCTCATCATGTAGATGTCCGCCAAAGTCACGAATCCGGACATCGCCAGTCCGAGAACGGCCGCACCGAACACTGCTGTGAACACTTTCGCAGGATCACCAGTTGCCTCACGTGCATACTCGATGATCAGACGGCCAATCCCACCTTTGAGTCCCGTCGAGATCTCCGCAACGACGACACCGATCACCGACGAGGATGCTGCGAGCTTCAGAGCAGGGACGATGTACGGAACTGCAGAGGGGAAAAGGAGTTTGCGGAGCGTCTGCCACCACGACGCCGCGTAGCTCTCCATCAGTTCGACTGCGGCTGCCGGTGCGGAACGAAGTCCCCTGAGTGATCCGACAGCAACCGGGAAGAACGCAAGGAAGGCTCCGAGCACGGACGCCGACAGCCACCTCGGCCACTCCCAGCCAAAAATCTCGAGCTTCCCTCCCCAAGAAACGACGAGCGGAGCCAAGGCAATGAGCGGAACCGTCTGCGAGACGACGAGATATGGAAGGACTCCGCGTTCGACGAACCGGAAGCGTGCCATCAGCACCGAGAGACCGAGCCCGAGAACGGTTCCGATTGCGAAGCCGACAAGTGCGAGCCTGAACGAGAACCATGCTCCTGCGAGAACGACTGTCCAGATCTTGCGATCCGAGGAGCGAATCTCCGGCCGACCGTAACGGCTGAGCATGTCCCACAGATGAGGCATGGCCCGGTCGTTCGAACGGGGCAGGATGCTCCATCCGAACACTTTGCCGCCAGCCTCTGGCCCAATGAGCTTGTAGCCCTCCCACAGAACTGCCACCACCACAAGCGAGACGACGAACATCAGCGCCTTCGTCCAGCGCCGATTGGTGCTATCCGTTCGTTTCGAAGAGTTGATCTGGTTCGCCATGTGGAATCGGTCGATTCGCCTCGTCAGCTCTTTGCCAACGTCTGCTCGGTGATAGCCGGAATGATCTTTTCTCCGTACGCCTGCAACGTCTCGTCTTTCGAGTCGTGCTGGAGATAAACGGAGAATTGATCCACGCCGAGGGACCGCAACTCCTCGATTCGTTCGATGTGTCGTTCGATCGGACCGACGATGCAGAAGCGATCCACGATCTCATCGGGAACGAACGACGTGTGCGTGTTTCCAGCTCGACCATGTTCGTTGTAGTCGTAGCCCTGACGACCCTTGATGTAGTCGGTCAGTGCCTTTGGCACAGGACTGTTCTCTCCATATCGCTCGACGATATCGGCAACATGATTTCCGACCATTCCTCCGAACCATCGGCACTGCTCGCGTCCATGAGCCAAACCGGCCGGGGTTCCATCGGTGACGTACGCAGGCGCTGCGACACAGATCGTCACGCTCTTCGGATCGCGGCCCGCACGTTCAGCGGCTTCACGAACGGCTTTGATGGTCCATTCGGCGATGCTGATGTCGGCGAGCTGCAAGATGAATCCATCACCGACCTCTCCGGTCAGTGCGAGCGCCTTCGGTCCGTATGCAGCTACCCAGACTTCAGCGCGCGACTTCCCGGCCCACGGCAAACGAAGGGTGGAATCCTTGTAGTCGACGCTGCGGCCGTTCGCGAGTTCGCGAATCACATGGATGCTCTCTCGCAAGGTTGCGAGGGTCGTCGGCTTGCCATTGGTGACCCGAACTGCTGAATCTCCTCGACCGATGCCGATGACGGTTCGATTGCCGAACATCTCGTTCAAGGTTGCGAACAGACTCGCGGTCACTGTCCAGTCGCGTGTGGCCGGATTCGTCACCATGGGACCGACGATCACATTGCGCGTCTCGGCGAGGATCTGAGCAAAGATCGGGAACGGCTCCTGCCACAAGATGTGGCTGTCGAAAGTCCAGACGTGGGAGAAACCGTAGGTTTCAGCCTTCTTCGCCAGATCCACGACTCGCGAACTGGGCGGGGTTGTTTGCAGGACGACACCGATGTCCATATCAGGTCACAGACTCTCTTTCATTGAACGGTTCTCTCGACGATGGTGATCGATTGCTCGACTCATCACCGGTTCTGGGGGAAGCCCAGATCGACTTTGCTGGTTCGCGGATCGGGCCAACGAGAAGTCACGACTTTGCTTCGGGTGTAGAACTGGATCCCATCCGGTCCATACATGTGCAGGTCTCCGAAGAGGCTCGCCTTCCATCCGCCGAACGAGTAGTACGACACCGGCACGGGAATAGGCACATTGATCCCGACCATGCCGACGTTCACGTCGAACTGGAACTGTCGGGCGACTCCGCCATCACGTGTGAACAGCGCCGTTCCATTTCCGAACTCGTTGTTGTTGATCAGTTCGAGTCCTTCTTCGTAGGACTTCACCCGAACAACGGTGAGAACAGGTCCGAAGATCTCCTCGTCGTAACAGCGCATTCCCGGACGAGCATTGTCGATAAGGCTCGGCTTGAGGAAAAATCCGTCACTCGGGGCTCCTTCGCGACCGTCGACGACGACTGTCGCACCCTCGCCAGCAGCTCCCGCCACATAGCCGGCCACTTTGTCACGATGCTCGCCGCTGATGAGCGGCCCCATCTCGCTCCCCGGATCCCCTCCGGGTCCAACGATGACGTTGGGAATGCGGTCCTTCACCTTGGCGACGAGCTCGTCCGCGATCGAATCGACAGCCAGGACGACCGAGATCGCCATGCACCGTTCACCTGCAGATCCGTAGGCCGCACCCACGAGTGCATCTGCAGCCATGTCGAGATCGGCATCGGGGAGAACGAGCATGTGGTTCTTCGCACCGCCAAGGGCTTGAACGCGCTTTCCGTTCTTGGTTCCCGTTTCGTAGATGTACCGGGCGATCGGAGTCGATCCGACGAAACTCACTGCAGCCACATCGGGATGATCGAGAAGTCGATCGACAGCAACTTTGTCACCGTGAACAACATTGAAGACACCGTCGGGCAGACCGGCCTTCTTCAGCAACTCCGCAATGAACATCGACGCCGAGGGATCCTTTTCGGAGGGCTTCAACACGAAAGTGTTTCCACAGGCGAGAGCATTTGCGAACATCCACATCGGAACCATCGCGGGAAAGTTGAACGGCGTAATTCCTGCGACGACACCGAGGGGCTGCCGGATGTTGTACACATCGACTCCAGCCGATGCCTGTTCGGAGTATCCACCTTTGAGCAGATTCGGAATTCCACACGCGAATTCGATGTTCTCGAGACCGCGGGCGACTTCCCCCAGGGCATCGGAGGTGACCTTGCCATGCTCCTTGGTCAAGAGGTCTGCGATTTCCTTGCGATTCGCAGCCACGAGTTCACGCATGTGGAACATGATCTCTGCACGGCGTGAGAGGTTCGTCGAGCGCCACGCGGGCAACGCCGCTTTCGCCACGGCAACTGCCTTGTCGACTTCCGAGACATCGGCGAAGCCGACTTCGGCTTGCACCTGACCCGTCGCTGGGTTGTACACCTTGCCGGCTCGGCCCGTCGTGCTGGCGACTGTGCGTCCTTCGATCCAATGGTCGATGCGGTACATGTTGATCCTCTGCTCTTTCTTGTGAATGATGCGCCGTACAGCGAGTCGTCGTTCAGGCGCCGGTCCGATGTGGAAATCAGACCAGGTACTGGGACAGTCCGCGCTTGATGAACTGACCGTGACCCTTGCGACCGTGGTACTGGTCGTTCTCGATCAGGACCGAACCGCGTGACAGCACCGTGTCGACCTTGCCATCGATGACCCAGCCCTCCCAGGCCGAGTGGTCCATGTTCATGTGGTGCTTGTCGTTGATTCCGATCTTGGTCTTGGTGTTCGGATCCCAGACGACGACATCGGCATCGCTTCCGGGGGCGATGATTCCCTTCTTCGGATACATGCCGAACATCCGTGCAGGGGTGGTGCAACAGGTCTCGACCCATCGCTCGAGCGATAGTTCGCCTGTGACCACACCCTGATAGATCAGTTCCATGCGGTGCTCGACACCGCCGATGCCGTTCGGAATCTTCGAGAAGTCACCGAGACCGAGTTCTTTCTGGTCCTTGAAGCAGAACGGGCAGTGGTCGGTACTCACGACCGCAAGTTCGTTCATGCGCAGTCCCTTCCACAGATCTCCCTGGTGGCCGTGGCCCATCTGACCGATGTGGTGAGGGTCGTGATCGCGTGAACGGATCGGAGTGCTGCACACCCACTTCGCACCTTCGAACCCCGGCTGACCGAGGGTCTCTTCGAGGGTCATGTACAGATATTGCGGACACGTCTCCGCGAAGACGTTGCGCCCGTGGTGACGAGCTGCGGCGACCTCGTTGAGTGCATCGCCAGCCGACATGTGGACGATGTACAACGGAACGTTTCCGGCGACATGCGACAGCACGATCGCACGATGCGTTGCTTCGGCTTCGAGGGGGGATGGCCGCGTGTAGGAGTGGTATCGAGGATCGGTTTCGTTTCGAGCGAGAGCCTGCTGAACCAGAACGTCGATCGCAATTCCGTTTTCGGCGTGCATCATGATCATGGCTCCGCACTCTGCAGCCGTCTGCATCGCACGAAGGATCTGTCCATCGTCGCTGTAGAACACTCCCGGGTACGCCATGAACAACTTGAAACTCGTAATTCCCTCGTGTTCAGTGAGGTACTTCATGTCCTTGAGCGACTGGTCGTCGACACCACCGATGATCTGATGGAAGGCGTAGTCCACGGCACATTCTCCGGCTGCCTTGCGATGCCATTCTGCGAGGCCCTCATGAACGTTCTCCCCGTAGCGCTGCACCGCCATGTCGACGATGGTGGTCACACCGCCCCAGGCCGCCGCACGTGATCCCGTCTCGAAGGTGTCGGATGCAAAAGTTCCGCCGAAGGGAAGTTCCATGTGAGTGTGCACATCGATTCCACCAGGAATCACGTACTTGCCCTGCGCATCGATCACTCGATCACACGACTGTTCAGCCGATGCGAACCACCCGGGAGCACCGACAGCAGAGATCGTCTCTCCTTCGATGAGCACGTCGTTCGCGACGACACCAGTCGGTGAAATCACTTTTCCGTTCTTGATCAGAATCTTGGCCATGACGATGACTTTCCCTTTCACTCATCCGCCCGAAATTGCGGTTGCGGATGTTCCCCCTACAACTAGAAACGCTCTTTACCTCTCAGCGAACAACTACGGCTCCACCAGTTCGTCGTACGCATCAGGTCGGCGATCTCGATAGAAAGCCCAACGATCTCGGACTTCGTGCAGCTTCTTCATGTCGAGATCGCGGACGACAAGTTCCGGCTTGTGCGCATCCCCAACATCGCCCACGAACTTGCCCTCGGGATCGACGAAATAACTCTGGCCGTAGAAGTCGTTCTCCCCCAGAGGCTCGATACCGACGCGATTGATCGCTCCGACGTAATAGATGTTGGCAACGGCAGCGGCTGGTTGTTCGACCCGCCAGATGTACTCGCTCAAGCCCCTGTGCGTCGCAGAGGGGTTGAACACGATCTGCGCACCATTCAGTCCGAGTGCGCGCCAGCCTTCGGGAAAATGTCGGTCGTAACAGATGTAGACACCGACCTTGCCGACAGCCGTCTCGAAGACCGGGTATCCACCGTTGCCCGGCTTGAAATAGAACTTCTCCCAGAATCCCTTGGTCTGAGGAATGTGCTGCTTGCGGTACTTGCCGAGATACGTGCCATCGGCATCGATCACCGCAGCGGTGTTGTAGTAGATGCCAGGCTGTGTGACTTCGTACATCGGCAGAACCAAGACCATTCCGGCTTCCTTGGCAATGCTCTGGAATCTCTTCGTAGTCGGACCGTCCGGGATCTGCTCGGTGTACCCGTAGTACTCCACGTCCTGAACCTGACAGAAATACGGTCCATAGAACAATTCCTGAAAGCACATCACTTGTGCACCCTGCTTGGACGCTTCGAAGACGGCCGCTTCGTGCTTGTCGATCATCGACTCTTTGGATCCGCTCCAATCGGTCTGCAAAAGAGCTGCGCGAATGGTGTCCTGTGAACCGGTCATGTCTCCTCTATCCCTGTTTCGGTTCTCGCCACAGTAATTGACAGAGGGTGTGCCGACAACGGCTGAAATCAGTAACCCCCGCCGATTTTGGAGTGGTCCCAAGAAAGGAAGTGGTCGACGTCGATCGCGATCCCGATGCGCTTCTTCGCTTGAGCCTCGAGAAATGGAAGCGCAGCATCGCTGACTGCATACGGTCCGTTGTACTTGACGCCAACGGCCTTGCCGATCTCCAAGATCGCCTCGTAGTCCTCGATGAAGCGGGCAGTTCCGACGACCTCCAGACCCTTCAGCTGCTCGTAGGAATCTCCACTTTCGATCAAGCCCGAGATCTTCGGATCACGCTGGAGATTGCGCACTTTCTGACTCTTGGCGAAAGTCCAGAAGGTGATTTTGCCGTCGAGGACCACGAACCACATGGCCACGAGGTGCGGATGACCCGTGGGACCGATGGAAGCGATGTTCAGAATCTTTTGTTCTTCGAGGTAGGCCGCGATCTCATCGTCGGTCATCGTGATGGAAGCTCGCTTGTTCGCCATGCGACTCGACCCTAGTCCCAGCGGGCCGGCGATGACGTCCGAGTCGCCGCCGAGACACTGGCTGTTCACGACACTGGTTGTTCACGACTCTGGTTGTTCACGACTCTGGTTGTTCACGACACTGGTTGTTCGCGACACTGGCTGTTCATCGGGAGAAGCGATCCGCTACCGTTGACGGCGTGGTCGCCAATCCGCCTGCTGATCTGATGCTCGAACCGGTCCTCCAGGGATCCGACAACCAGCGGTCGAGACCGCTCAGTGAATGGCTGACGACATTCCATTTGGCTGCGGTCGTTCTCGACCCCTACACGAACGAGA
>JBJTGN010000293.1:0-4675 GCA_046093905.1 Actinomycetota bacterium | reverse complement strand
TGTCTGGACTGGTCTGCAGCGGTCCGTGAGAAGCTTGCGGTCGCGCTGGAGTCGGTCGCGACCGGGATGCTCTCCCAGGTCGAGGCGTCCCTCAAGCAGGCCCAGTCACGTTTGATGGCGCTGACCGTGCAGCAGGACGGGAACCCTCCGGTCATCGCGGGATGGCCCCGCAACGACGGTGTGGTCCCCACCTCGTACGCGCCCAGCCCGGTCGAGTTCTTCCTCGAGGCACATTCGACGTGGCCAGACAGGGCGCGCCAGTTGGTGTCCCAGTCACTTGGCGAGAACCGCACGAGCCTGCCGATCGACCCGATCGAGGCGGCGCGGCTGTTAATCATCCGCGGCGGGTTCGGCGGGGACGGCAAGAACACCCCCGAGCTCGCACCGCTCATCTGGGCCGAGAGCCATTCAGGCAACCCGGTATGGGAACCGGGCCAGCAGGTGTCGGTGAAAGTTTCAGACCACCTAGAGGCGATGACCGCCCGCATCGACGCATGGATCATGCGCCCTGCGACTGAGCTGCGCCACACTCTGACTGAGGGTCTCAGTTCGTACCTGATGCCTACACGCGATGGTGCGGCGATTCCTGACCACATGGACCGGCTCGCGATGTTCCGCCAGCAACTGAAGCTTGCGCTGATGCAGTCACGCCCGTTGATCGAGGTTGACACAGTGATGAACGCGACGGTTCACCCGAACTCACTCTCGTACAAGCTGAACATCCAGGGATTCCCGTTCGGTGTCGGTCACCCCGCCCGCAAGGAGACCGAGGAGATCATCCAGGGGTTCATGGGCACGCCTCACCCGGTGGATGATGCATTTTCATCGGGCGACGCAGAATCTGTTCTCATCACCAACTTCCTCGAGAACCCTGTGAATCCGAGCGTGGTGACCAGCTTCACCCAGCCGCTCGCAACCGCGGTGAACTCATTCAGTGCAGACCTGCTCAGGGCGTCTTTCTGGCAGTGGCGACGTGCGCGCGTTCTCGAGAACTTCATCCCACTACCAGACTCACTGAGAGTGGCCGCAATCCGCGGGTTTGCGATCGCAAGGGTTCTCGGGACAGTCTCGGCAGACCCATCACACCAGAACAAGATCTCCACCACCAGTGGTGTCCACTCGTTCCCGGCAAACCTGCTCACCGAGTGCAACAAGTCAAATATCCTGCCGGCACTCCTTGAAGCGATGGTCCTCACATTCGCTGATGCACCGACCAGACAGTTGAGAGCGTTCGAGGCTTACGGTGCGCTCATCGCCTATGGCACCGGAGGAGGCATGGTCGCGGGGTTCGAGATTGACGGTGAGACCGAGCGGATTCTTCGCACCGGTGAATACGGCCTCATCGAGATCATTGACAGAGACCGTGTCAACAACCTCAACGATAACGTCCACAGTCCCGCTGACAGAGTCCGTAATGCAATCCAGTACGTAGACAACAACCTGCGGCACTTCGACACTCTTGAAGCAAGGCCTCTTGATCCGAAGAGTTGGAGGGACAAGAAGGGATTCATCGACCCGGTCGACACCCTCACACTCGAATTGCTTTCTGACATGCGCCGTGCCTATACACAAGTCAGGGATGCTCTGCAGAACTTCCAGGTACTCATCGCTGGCAGCGACGTGAGCAGTCCAGTATGACCAATAGGCTCGTCCTCCTCATCGGCGACTTCGAGGGCACTGAGAGAGACCTCGGCTCCGTCCTGAACGAGTGGTCCAATGCGGGCCTGCTCGGCGACGTCGCGTGGACTTCGGCTCTGTCAGACTTGACTAAGAAGCCGAGGGTGACAGTAAACGAACCGCAGGGCACCCGTGAGACTGGCCTGTTCGAACTCTTGACCTCTCGAATCTGGGGTCAAGTAACTGTTGTCTCAGTGCGACAAGCACCGCTCGAGACGATGTCCATGCAGCGATTCGACAATGAGGTCGCACTTCTGAACCTTGTCGAGAAGTCTTTCGAGGCTCACAAGGGGCTTGAGTTTGCGTCCCTTACCGTCTCAGTCGGTGAAACATCTGGGCTGTGGGGAAGGGGGTTTTCACCGCAGTGGAAGCTCCACCTCTTGCACGAACCAACATTGTGGATTGATCCTGCGGTCGCCACTCAGCCTCTCTGGGATGACAACAGGCATCTTGTCGTTGCGCTGTTGGCTTTGACGACCGCCGGTGGTTTTGTGTGGCAGACGAACTCGCTCGTCTCAGGGCTGGCGGATCCTCCATCAGGCAACTACCGACCTATCAGGGTCGGGCGTGCGTTTCTCCGTGTCATCAGCGCAGGTCGTCTGACCGACGAGGTCCTGGGTGGGGCGTTCCCGGCATCGGGACCATGGTCTGTGCCGCCAGACGTGCCGAATTCGCGCGCTGTGCCACCTGGCACCACCCTTCCCGACAATGTTGTCAATGCGGTACTGGACAGCGGGTCGTTCCGTCTCGGGCAGGGGCCGCAATTGAAGAGACAGACTGCGGAGGGTATTTCGATCCTCGAAGGTCTCAAATTGTTCTTTGTAAAGTTCGCCGAGGCACTCCGCAGCATCCCGGTCGCGTTTGTCGCCCGGGTGAAGGGTGAGATCGAGGACTTCGTACAGAAGACGACGTTCGGTGGTGATTCCACGATTCTCCTGAAGTTTGACCCGGCACAAAGTGACCTGGACACTGACGAGCTTGTCGGCGTCATCCAGGGTCTCCATCTCTCAACGGAAATAGACCCGATCGGGGACACCGTCCCGTGGACGGTGCTACAAGCAGTCGCTCTCGGTGCGGTCGACGGTGGGCGTTTTCCCGATCGGGTTCCAGTCCCGTCTGCTGGAGTGCACCGTCTTATTTTCACCGATCCCGCGACAATCGGTCCTGCACCGCATGATGACCATTTCAGGGTCTCAGCTTTTGAACAGCACCTGTTGAACATGAAGGACAGTCAACAGGACATTGGCCCGATGGATATCGAGGCTGCAATGACACTCAAGCTCCGCCTTGTCGCGATGCGAAAGGAGATGGGGGTTCGGGAAGAGCTCAAGGCGGGGGGAACTAGTTCACCCAAGGCATCGGTCGGGTCCTCGCCCGGAGATTCCGCTAAGTCAAAGGATTCCAAGAAGCGCAAGAAGAAGAAGAAGCGCTTCGGTTGGTTACGTCGACAGAAGAAAGAAAAGGGAACTGACCAACCAGCGGCCGTGTCTGCCGTTGCTGCCGAGGCCAACGCGGACAATGTGGGGGCGTCTAACGGGGCACCGCAATCCATGGCTGGCAGCAGAACCGATGAGAACGCCCTTCAGGACAGAAACGAAGCAGCAGTTGGCGCTGTCGTCGCCAATGATTCGGACTCTGATCCCGGGGATAGTGCAGGTGCACCTGAGGGAAACAAGATCGAGTCGGCTCCCGCGTCCACTGAGAGCGGCCGACACAGGCCGTCCCATGAGGCCTTCGATCCGCTTGAGTATGTTCCGCTGACTGTCTTCTACCAGGGTGACCGCGAAGAGCTGAAGGAGGGATATGCCGCCGCAAATGCCGTGTATCAGTCGGCCCGCGAGACGTACAAGAGTGCTGCAGGTTTCTGGGTGGTCAACAAAGGGTGCGACCACTGTGGTACCCAGTTCGACCATGGGGTGATCTGCCTTCACGAGCCCACCCAGGAACTCGTCCACATCGGGCACATCTGTGCCCGAAAGTGGCTGGGCCTACCGAACGACAAGGATCTCTTGGCCAATCGTCTCGCTGACTTGGAGAAGCGGTTTGAGGAATGGATGCGGCGCCGTTCAGGTTCGTTGTTGTGGCGCGTGGGTAACTCAATTGTCGAATCAATTATCCGCGCGAGAAGCCAGTTGGCGGTTGATCTGGCATTTCTCGAGAAGCGTCCTCAGATCGAGGCGGCAGCGCAGGCGGCTGGAAAGAAGTTCGGCACGTGGACGCGCCGCGGAATAGCGGTGCTGTTTGGTCTTCTGGCAGCGTCAGTTGCGAGCATCATCCTGACTCCGCTGCCTCTGCTTCTGTACATCGTCACGGTTCTGATCTACTTCGCCGGATTTGTCACGAGGATATTCTCACTTGCTCGAGAAGTTGTGAGGGCAGAATTCCGCCTCAGGCGTGAAATTGACATGTTCGAATTCGTCTACGAGCGGGCCAGATTCCTAATGGCGGAGATTGTCAGGATGACAAACGTGAGGGATCAGTTCGAGGACTGGCAGATTGTCATCAGGGAAGTCGTGCACATTCCTTTTGGTAAGGAAATTGGGTTCTCAACCACGAGAATGGGCGTAGAGGATGTCAACCGCCCCCCCGCACTCATACTTGGTAAGTCCCGGCCCGACGATCGCCAGAAGATGCAACTGTTCCTGAACGCGCGCAAACAAACCATTCACGGAGGTTGGCTCACCGAGATCATGGACATCATGAAGGATGAGTGGCGCTCCTACTACGAGACCGCACGAATGGTTGGCTCAGCTGACAACATCGTGCCTGAGGCTGACAATGCTTCATCCTTGAGCGTTGTCGGCAAGCGACCGCTCTCGGATGAGGATGTCTTCTACCCCAGAACAGATTTCCGTAGGCAAGTCGTCGGGGGTGCACTTCAAAAGAAGCTTGTGATGCGCAAGTCGGAGCAGGTTGCTGAAGATCTGAGGAGGACGTCACTCGAACGGTTGCTTGCCGCTGTTGAAGTGACGGGGCTCGGCTCTGCACTGAACGGTCT